>JAYQUR010000029.1:0-17849 GCA_038148075.1 Alphaproteobacteria bacterium
GGCGCGATGATGGCGTGGAAGCGGGGCGACCTGACAGGCGTTCTCGGCCGGCTGAAGATCGCGGCGCTGATCGCCGTCGGCGTCGCCGTCGTTTCGGTCGCCGCAGACGCTGGCCGCGATGCGATCGCCGCCATCGCGCTCGGCATCGCTGCGTGGCTCGGCGCCGGTGCGGCCGCGGATATCGTCGAACGGCTCGGCCTCTTCCGACTGCCGTTGCGGGATTCGCTTCGGCGCGCAGACGCGCTGCCGCGGTCCGCCTGGGGAACGGCTATCGCGCATGCGGCGCTCGGCGTCACCGTCGCCGGCATCACCGCATCGTCGGCATGGCAGACCGAGCGCATCCAGATCATGCGGCCGGGCGACACCGTCGACCTGGCGGGCTACACGGTGACCTTCCAGGGCGCCCGCAACATTGAGGGCCCCAACTACACCGCGATCCGGGGATTGTTCGCGCTGTCCCGGGACGGGCGGGCGGTGACCGTTCTCACCCCCGAAAAACGATCCTATCCCGCGGAACGGTCGGCAACCACGGAAGCGGCAATCCACACGACCTTCATGGCGGACGTCTATGCCGTGCTCGGCGATGCCGACGGCAAGGGCGGCTGGGCGACGCGGCTCTACCACAATCCGCTGGTGCCGTGGATCTGGGCCGGCACGATCCTGATGGCGGTCGGCGGCTGCGTCTCCCTGTCGGACAGGCGCCTTCGCGTCGGCGCGCCGAAGCGGGCCGCGCGAAGGGCGGCGGCGGCCTGATCGATGGCAATGCGTCCGCTTTCCCTGCTGCCCGTCGGCCTGTTCGCGCTGCTCGCGGTCGTGTTCGGCGTCTATCTCTGGCAGGTGGGATCGGGCGGCAAGGATATATCCCAGATCCCGTCGGCGCTGATCGACAAACCCGTCCCCGCATTCGACCTGCCCCCCATTCAGGGCCGGACCGACGGTCTCAAGACCGCCGATCTGCAAGGCAAGGTCGCTCTGGTGAACGTCTGGGCCTCGTGGTGCCCGCCCTGCCGGGCCGAGCATCCGGTACTGATGACCCTCGCCCGCGACGGAGTGCCGATCTACGGCATCAACTACAAGGACCGGCCCCAGGACGCGCTGCGGTTTCTGAACGAGCTCGGCAATCCGTTTGCGCGAATCGGCGCGGATACGGACGGGCGCGTTTCGATCGACTGGGGCGTCTACGGTTATCCGGAGACATTCGTCGTCGACGCCCAGGGACGTATCCGCTACCGCCATGTGGGGCCGATCAACCCGGGCCAGCTCGATTCCGTGATCCGGCCCATCCTGAGGAAGGTCGGCGGATGATCCGCGCCGCACTCGCCGCACTGATGCTCGTCGCGGCGCTGCCGGCCTCGGCGGTGCAGCCCGACGAAATCCTTGCCGACGGAGCGCTCGAGACGCGCGCGAGAGAGATCAGCAAGGAGCTCCGCTGCCTCGTCTGCCAGAATCAGTCGATCGACGATTCCGACGCATCGCTGGCGCGCGATCTCCGCATCCTCGTGCGCGACCGGCTGAAGGCGGGCGACAGCGACGAGGAAGTGGTTTCGTTCGTCGTCGAGCGCTACGGCGATTTCGTCCTGTTGCGACCGCCGTTCAAGACATCGACGCTGCTGCTGTGGATCGGCCCGGCGCTGATCTTCATTGCCGGTATCGCCGGCGTGTGGACGTGGTACCGCCGGAGACGGACTGCGGTGATTTCCGACGCCGCGCCGTTGAGCGACGACGAACGGAAGCGGATCGATGCCATTCTCGCCGCGCAGGACGACTCCTGATGCTGTGGGCCGTTTTCGCAGCGATGGTTCTGATTGCCCTCGTCCTGGTCTCCCTTCCCCTGTGGCGCGGCGGCGGCGAACCTGCGACGAGACGGAACCAGGAACGCGCGATCTACCGCGACCAGATGGACGAGGTGAGCCGCGACCTGGAACGCGGCCTCCTGTCGGAAGACCAGGCGGAAGCCGCACGCGCGGAGATCGGGCGCCGGCTTCTGGCGCTGGAGGACGGCGCGGACGCTTCGACGGACACGCGGGAGAAGAAACGCAGTCCGCTGGGCGCGATCTTCGCAGGCGTCGCCGCGACCGTTCTCGCGGCGGCTGTCTATTTCGCATACGGCAGCCCCGGCCTGCCGGGATTGCCGGCAGCGGACCGCAATGCGGCGGACCGTATGGCGGCAGGCGCGCCCGGCAAGGCGGTTGCGGACGAGCTGCGGGCACGTATCCGGGATATTGCGGGCGATCTCGAACGGAACCCGAACGACCTGCGGGGCTGGGTCGGCCTCGGGGATGCGCTGACCGCGCTTCGCCGTCACAACGAAGCCGCCGTCGCATGGCAGCAGGCGATGCGCCTTGCCCCGCAAGATGCGGATTTCGCCTCACGTCGCGGCGAGGCGCTGACCTTCGCCGCCGGCGGACAGGTGACGCCGGACGCCCGCGCCGCCTTCGAGGAAGCCGTCCGCCGCAACGAAGGCGAGCCGCGCGCGCAATATTATCTCGGCCTCGCCGATCGGCAGGGCGGCCGGCTGCGCGAGGCGCTGAACCGTTGGCTGTCGCTCGAAGCCGGCTCTCCCGAGGGCGCGCCCTGGCAGAAGTTCCTGCGGCTGCGCATCGCCGAACTCGCGCTCGAGCTCGGGATCGACGCCGCAGCACTCTCGGAGCTGCGCAACGCCGCGGCGCCGCTGGTTGTCGACGCACCGCCGGGACCGACGCGCGAACAGGTCGAGGCTGCCCAGGGCATGGACGCCGCCGATCGCGAGCAGATGATCCGCGGCATGGTCGACCGTCTGGCCGCCCGGCTCGAGACCGCGCCCGACGATGCGGAAGGATGGGCGCGGCTGGGCCGCGCCCGCACGGTTCTCGGCGAACCGGCTCTCGCCAGGGAGGCCTACGCGAGATCCGCCGCCCTGCAACCGGATAACGTCGACATCCTCGTCGCCTGGGCGGACAGCATCGTCGCCGCTTCGGAACCCGCGCCGCCGAAAGGCGCCGAACTGTCCCCGGTGGTCGAGCGCATCCTCGCCCGCGCGCCGAACCATCCGCGCGCGCTCTGGCTGGCCGGGGCGCTGGCGCTCTCGGCGGGAGACCGCGCGACCGCCCGGGCCCGCTGGACGGCACTGCTCGACGTGCTCGATCCGAACAGCGTCCAGTACGTTGAACTCAGGAAACAGCTCGACGCGCTGCCGCCGGCCGACTGAACCTCTCCGCTCACCGGAACGTGACCTGAAATCGCCGGCGACGCACCCCATAGTCGGACGATGAAACGGGCGATCGGACTCTGCGCGCTCTTGTGGGGCGTTTCGCCGGCATATGCCGCCGACTTCGCGACCGGTGTCGCGGCATACGACGGCGGACGCTATGGCGAAGCGCTGGCAAACTGGCGGCCGCTCGCCGACGCCGGCCACATTCGCGCGCAGGTCGCGATCGCCGGCATGTACCGCAACGGCACCGGCACGACGCCGAACGCGCGGCAAGCGGCGCGCTGGTACCGTCGGGCGGCGGAGGCGGGCGATCCCATCGCCCAGCTCAACTACGCCGAGATGCTGCGCGACGGCATCGGCACCGGCAGGGATCGCGCGGCGGCGCGGCGGTGGTTCGACCGCGCCGCCCGCCAGGGCAACGCGTGGGCGGCGCAACAACGAGACGCGCTGGACGGCCCGAAAGAATAGCCGCATGGGCGGTTGTGCACGGCGCGCAGAACTTGCATGCGCGCATCGGCGATTGCCGGATCGTCGCGTCGGCGCTATGTCGAAGGCAGGGCATCGGCCCGGGGGAAGGGGATTTTCATGAAAGCATTCTGGCGCACGCCGGTTTACGTCCTGTTCGCGGCAACGGCGATCATCGTCATCACCAACGGCTCGCGCCAGAGCTTCGGGCTCTTCCTCGTCCCGATGAGCGCGGATCTCGGCTGGGGCCGCGGCGAGTTTGCGCTCGCGATCGCCATCCAGAACCTCGTCATGGGCTGCGCCGCGCCGTTCGTCGCCGCGCTGGGCGACCGTCTGGGCCCGATCCGGGTAATCGCGCTGGCCGGCCTGACCTATGGCCTGGGCGTGTTCCTGATGTCGATGTCGATTACGCCGGAGACGATGCTCCTGTCCGCTGGCCTGATCGTGGGGCTCGGCGCGGCCGGCATCGGCCTCACCCTGCCGCTCGCGCTGGTCGGGCGCGTCGCGCCGGACAGTTCGCGGAGCCTGTGGCTCGGCATCGTCACGGCGGGCGGTTCCGCCGGCCAGTTCCTTTTCGCGCCGACGAGTTCCGGCCTGATCGGCGCCTACGGGTGGGCCGAGGGCTTCTTCTACCTGTCGATGATCATCGCCTTCACCATCCCGCTGGCGCTGTCGCTTAGGGCCGGCAGCGCGGAAACGCTTTCGCGTCCCGACACGCTGACGCTCGGCGACGCGCTGAAGCAGGCGAGCGGCCATCGCGGCTACTGGCTGCTGGTGATCGGCTTCTTCGTCTGCGGCGCGCAGGTCCAGTATATCGGCACGCACCTGCCGGGCTTCCTGAAGGACGCCAACGCCGAGCCGTGGCTCGCCGCCTGGGCGCTGGGAACCATCGGTCTGTTCAACATGGTGGGCACCATCGCCGCCGGCTGGATGGGCCAGCGCTGGCGCAAGAAGAACCTGCTCAGCCTGCTCTATTTGTCCCGCGGGCTGCTGTTCTTCGCCTTCATCCTGCTGCCGGTGAACGTCTACACCGTGCTCGGCTTCTCGGCGATCCTCGGCCTGCTGTGGCTGTCGACCGTGCCGCTCACCAGCGGCATCGTCGCCCAGGTCTTCGGGCCGCGATACATGGGCACCCTGTTCGCCATCGTCTTCTTCTCGCACCAGCTCGGCGCGTTCACGGGCGTCTGGCTCGGGGGTTACCTCTACGACGCGTACGGTTCGTACGATGCGGCGTGGTGGTTCATCATCGCGCTGGGGGCCATCGCGTCGCTGATCCACGTCTCCATCGACGACAGGCCGGAAACGGCGCAACAGGCGGCGTGACGCCCTACTCGTTCCGCAGGAGCGGCGCCGCCTTCTGGCCGAGGGCGCGCCAGGTGCCGTAGAAGCCGAGCGCGAGCGTGATGACGACGGCCAGGATGACGGTGACGATCACGCTTGCCGGATCGAACGAGAAGTCGAAGCGCATTACCTTCGTGACCACCGCCCACGCCGCGGCGGTCCCGATCAGGCCCGCGATCACGGCCGTCATCAACCCGAGCAGCCCGTATTCGAGAAGCAGCGTGCCGACGATCCGCCGACGCGTCGCGCCCAGCACCTTCAAGACGACCGAATCGTAGACCCGGCGCCGGTGGCCCGCGGCGATCGCTCCCGCGAGCACCAGCGTGCCGGCGACGATGGCGACGCCGGCCGTCAGACGGATGGCGAGGCCGAGCCGCCCGAGGAACCCGTTCACGGTATCGAGCACGTCGCGCACCCGGATCGTCGTGACGTTGGGGAACTTGTCGGCGACCGCGCGCTCGATGCCCTCTTCCAGCTTTGGGTCGGCGTGGACGGTCGCCAGATGGGTCTGCGGCGCGTTCTCGAGGATGCCGGGCGAGAAGATGAACACGAAATTCATCCGGAGCGTCCCCCACTGCACGTCGCGCAGGCTGGCGATCCGCCCCGTGATGTTCCGGCCGAGGATATTGACCGTCATCGTATCGCCGATACCGACGCCGAGATTCTCCGCGACGCCCGCCGACAGCGAAATCAGCTGCTCGCCCTTGTAATCCGCCGGCCACCACTCACCGGCGACGAGCCGTTCTCCTTCGGGCAGTTCTCGCGACCATGTCACGCCGCGATCGCCGCGCAACGCCCAGAGATGCCCTTGCGTGGTGTCGAAACTGTTGGCCGGTTTTCCGGCGACGCGGGTGATCCGGCCGCGCAGCATCGGCGTGCGGCGTATCTCGCGGAATCCCTCGACGGCGGCGACTGTCCTTTCGAACGCATCCGCCTGGTCGTGCTGGATATCGATGAAGAAATAGCCGGGCGCACGTTCCGGAAGGCTCTTGGTGATCTGGTTGCCGAGATTGGCTTCGATCAGCGCGACCGTCACCAGCACCGTCAGGCCGAGCCCGAGCGACATGACAACGCTTCCGGTGGGCGCGCCGGGCCGGTGCAGGTTGGCGAGCGCGAGCCGGAGGCCGGTGCCGCCGATGCCGCCCGCGCTTTTCGCGACGCGCGCGATCGCCGCGCCCGCGATGGCAAACAGGATCATCGCGCCCGCTGCGCCGCCGACGAACCATGTCGCGATATGCGGGCTGTGGGCGGTTCCGATGGCAAGTCCGGCAAGCGCCGCAAGAAGTGCCACGGTCGCGATTACGAACGGCCAACGCGGCAGGCCGCGGAACCGGGCGATCGAATCGCGGAACAGGCTGGCGGCGGGCAGGTCGCAGGCCCGCGCGATCGGCCAGATCGAAAAGGCGAGGGCCGTCAGCACGCCGAAGGCCGCGGCGAGGATCAACGGCTCCCGGAACGCGCCGACCCTCGCAACGACCGGCAGCGCGTCGCGCAGCAGATCGGCCATCGCCGCGGGCGCAAGCCCCCCGAGAACCAGCCCGATCGCGATGCCGATAGCGGAAATGACGAGAACCTGAATCAGGTAGGCGGAGAAGATCAGTCCCGACGACGCGCCGAGGCATTTAAGCGTCGCAATGGTCTCGATCTTGCCGGACAGGAAATCGCGCACCGCGTTCGAGACGCCGACCCCGCCGACCAGCAGCGCCGTCAATCCTACCAGCGTCATGAACAGCGTCGTCCGGTCTATGAAACGCTTGATCGTGGGCGAGGCATTGGTGCGGTCGCGGACGATCCATTGCGCGTCGGGAAACTGCGCGTCGAGCGCAGCGCGCCACTCGTCCAGCCGGTCGCGGTCCGGCAGTTTCACCCGATAGAAGAACCAGACCTGGCTGCCGGGCTGTACCAGCCCGCTCGCCGGAACGGAGTCCGCCGACGCCATGAAGCGCGGCCCCAGCTGCAGCGCCCGCGCGCCGGAGACGCGGTCGGGTTCGCGGTCGATGACGGCGCGTATCTCGTAAATGGCCTCGCCGATCTTGAGCATGCCCCCGACACCGATGCCGAGCCGGCGCAACAATGCGGAATCGGCCGCTGCGCCCCACTTTCCGCCGCGTCTTTCGAAAAGCTTTTCCGTCGGGAGAGCGGGCGTCGTCTCTAGCGCGCCGTAAAGCGGATACGCGCCGTCGACCAGTTTCATTTCGACGAGCGAGCGCCGGTCGCTGTCGGCGGCGCGCGCCATCGATCGCAGATAGACGATGCGCGAAACATCGGCGCGCTCCTCGATCCAGGCGCGCTGTTGCGGTTCGATATCCTGATAGGCGGAACGAAGCGCGGCGTCGCCGCCGAGCAGAACGGCGCCGTCCTCCTCCAGCCCGGCGACCACCGAAGATGCGATGGACCCGACCGCCGCGATGGCCGCGACGCCTAGCGCGAGACAGGCTAGAAAGACGCGGAAACCGCGGAAGCCGCCTCGCAGTTCGCGGCGCGCAATCCGCCAGGTGGCTGTCACGCGGGCGCCTCCGCCCCGTTTCGGACGTCGCTGCCGATGCGCCCGTCTTCGAGGGCGATCGCCCGGCCGCAGCGTTCGGCAAGCTGCGGGTTGTGCGTAATCAGTATCAGCGTCGCGCCGTGATCGGCGCGCAGGCTGAACAGCAGATCGATGACCGCATCGCCTGTCCTGCCGTCGAGATTGCCGGTCGGCTCGTCCGCCAGCAGCAGGCGCGGCCCGGAAACGATGGCGCGCGCCAGCGCGACGCGCTGCTGCTCGCCGCCGGAAAGCTGTCCGGGATAATGCGAAAGCCGGTGATCGAGCCCGACGGCGCCGAGCGCCTCGCGCGCCCTGTCGAACGCATTGTCGAGACCCGCCAGTTCGACGGGTATCGCGACGTTTTCCATCGCGTTCATGGTCGGCACGAGATGAAAGTTCTGGAACACGATCCCGACATTGTCGCGCCGGAACCGGGCGAGGCCGTCCTCGTCCAGCGTCGCGAGATCCTTGCCGGCGACGTGCAGATCGCCCGCCGTCTGGCGTTCGAGTCCGCCGATCAGCATCATCATCGACGTCTTGCCGGAGCCCGAAGGGCCGACCACGCTCACGGTCTCGCCGGCGGCGATTTCGAGATCGATACCTTTCAGGATGTTGACGGGACCGGCTTCGCTATCCAGCTTAAGCTCTATGCGATCGAGCGAAACCATCGGTTCCGGAATGATGTTGTCGTCTTTCATGACGCTCCGCAGACTGTGCGATAAGGGCAGGTGTCTCCCCCCATATAGAGCGTTTACGCGGCCGCTCAAGCGATGGATGTGGGCGGCGGCGGCGCTATGCCTGTTCGCCGCACCCTCGGCGGCGGACCAAACACGGCTGATGATCCTCGGCGACAGCCTGACCGCCGGGTACGGCCTGCCGCAGGAACACGCGTTCCCGGTGAAGCTGGAAGCTTCGCTCCGGAGAATGGGCGCCGACGTAAAGGTAATAAATGCGGGCGTCTCGGGCGATACGACATCGGGCGGGCGCGCCCGTCTCGACTGGGCTATGGCCGACAAGCCGACGCACGCGATCGTCGAGCTGGGCGCCAACGACGCGCTGCGCGGCGTCGACCCGGCGACCACGCGGGAAAATCTCGACGCCATCGTCGCGCGGCTCAAGAAAGACGGCGTCCGGGTCATGCTCGCCGGCATGTACGCACCGCCCAACTGGGGCAAGGACTACGAGACGGCGTTCCGGTCGATCTATCCGGACCTTGCGCGCAAACACGACGTGGCGCTGTACCCGTTCTTCCTCGACGGCGTTGCGGCGGAACCGAGGCTGAACCAGCCCGACGGCATCCATCCCAACGAGGCCGGGGTCGCCGTCATCGTTGACTGCATGGTTCCGGTTGTGTTCCGCTGGCTCGAAGCCAAGGAGTGACTATGGAAACCGTGACGCGCAGTTTCCGGCTCGGCCATGCGGCCGACGCCGATTGGGAAACGCTGACGCGCAACTGCCTGGACCAGATGAACCCGCTGCCTGAGGGCGCGAACCTGGGTTTCGTCTACGTCACCGACATGCTCGACGACGAGCTGCCGCAGATCGCGGAACGGCTGCGAGAGATCACTGGCGTCGCCAACTGGGTCGGTACGATCGGTTTCGGCGTCATGGTCGGCGGACATGAATATTTCGACCGCCCGGCAATGGTCACGATGATGGGATCGCTCGCGGAAGATGCATTTCGGCTGTTGCCGAACGTCGAGAAGCCGGGCGAAGAGCTCCCGGCTGAAATCATGAACTGGGCGGGACGGACGAACCCGATGCTCGGCGTCGTTCACGCCGACCCGCGCAACGCCTATGTCGCGGATATCCTGAATTCGATCACAGACGATACCGACGCCTATCTGGTCGGCGGACTGACCGCCTCGCGCGGCCGCCAGGGCCAGGTCGCCGGCGGCATGACCGAAGGCGGCGTCTCCGGCGTCCTGTTCTCCGAGGACGTCGCCGTCGCCACCGGTCTCACCCAGGGCTGTTCGCCCGTCGGTGAGATCCACGACGTTACGAAGGCCAAGGACAATATCCTGATCGAGCTCGACGGCCGGCCGGCGCTGGAGGTTTTCAAGGAAGACATCGGCAAGGTTCTGGCGCGAAACCTGGAGCGCGTCGCAGGGTACATCCACGCCGCGCTCCCGGTCTCGGGCGACGATTCGGGCGACTATCTCGTCCGCAACGTTGTCGGCATCGATCCGCAGAACGGCCTCGTGGCCATCGGCGAGCGTATTGCGGCAGGCGACCGGGTGATGTTCGTCCGCCGCGACGGCCCGTCGGCGATGAAGGATCTCGACCGCATGCTCTCCGACGTGACCGGCCGGGCCGGAAAACCGGCCAAGGCGGCGCTCTATTTCTCCTGCGTCGCGCGGGGCCCGAACCTGTTCGGCGGCAGTTCGGAAGAACTGACCGCGGTGCAGGAAGCGATCGGCGCAGACGTGCCGGTCGTCGGCTTCTTCGCCAACGGGGAAATCTCGAAGAACCGGCTCTACGGCTATACCGGCGTCCTCACGCTGATTCTCTGAGCGTCCGGACGCAGGAATGATCCGGCTGTTCGTCGCGCTCCCTATTCCGGACGACTTGCGCACCCGCATCGCGGGACTGCAAGGCGGCATCGACGGCGCCACGTGGGTGGCGCCGGAGAATCTGCACATCACGCTTCGTTTCATCGGCGAGGTTCCCGAGGACCGGCTGGAGGACATCGTCGGCGCGCTCGACCTCGTGACGCCGCCGCCGTTTCTCGTCGAGCCGGGCGACACGGGACGGTTCGGCACCGGCGACAAGGCGCGTTCGATCTGGGTCGGCATCCGCAAGTCGCCCCAGATCGAAGCGCTTCATCAGGCAATCGACAACGCCCTCGTACGCACGGGCCTGCCGCCCGAGGGACGCAGATACACGCCCCATATTACGGTCGCGCGGATGCGCAGCGCGCGCGGCGGCCGCGTCGCGAACTGGCTGGAGGCGACGGCAGGCTTCTTCGCTACGCCGTTCGAGGCGCACACCTTCGTGCTCTACGAGAGCCGCATGGGCCGCGGCGGGCCGGTCTACGTCCCGGTCGCGGAGTTCCCTCTTTCCTGACGCCTGCCCTTCGCGCACTGTGCGCGCAACGGGAGGAGAGAAACGATGCCAGGCAGGAAAGACGCCTTCGTCCGCAACATCGCGGAGGTCGAATGGAAGCAATATCCGGGTCACTACGGCGGCGCGCTGTCGAAGCCGTTGGTCGCCGCGGAAACGTCCGACGCGCGGCTGATCGACCACCGCATCTCGTGCTACCAGCCGATGGCCTATGTTGAGCCGCACACGCACGCGGTGCAGGAGCAGGTTTATCACGTGCTGGAAGGCGAAGGGCTGATGGAGATCGACGGCGAGAAGCGCGTCGTCCGCCGTCACGACGTGATCTTCATCCCGCCAGGGGTCGAACACGGGCTGGTCAACACCGGCCTGACAGACCTCGTCTTCATCGTCGTCACGACGCCGATGGAAGACCGGTAACCGTCAACCCGTCGGCGCGGAGTCGGCAAAGGCCGGATACGCCGCGTTCACGGCGTCGAGCCAGTCGACAAGCGCGGGAAACTCCGGCCGCCAGTCGTAGGGTTTGCGGAAATCGAGATAGTCGAGCGCGCAGGCGAGCGTGATGCCGCCGACCGCAATAGGCGCGACCGCTGGCGGCGACGCCGCAAAAGCAGCCAGCGCACGGCCGATCTTGCCGCGCTGGAAGTCGAGCCACGGCTCGTACGGCTCCCGGTCGGGGCGGTACCGTTTCTCGTAGACAACCATCAGCGCAGCATCCAGCACCCCGTCGGCGAGGGCCTGTTCGCGCAGCGCGGCGAACCGCATCTCCGGATCTGCCGGGATGATCCTGCCTCCGCCGGCGGCGTAATCGAGATATTCGAGAATGACCGGACTGTCGAAGAGCGCACTGCCGTCCTCGAAGACCAGCGCCGGTATCTTGCCGAGCGGATTCTGGGTGCGCAGCAGGTCCTCGTTCTCGGCGTCCATGAACTCGACCGAATCGGCGAGACCGAGGACGGCCGCCGCGAAAAAGACCTTGCGGCCGAACGGCGATGCAAGACGGGAATGCAGGATATAGGCGGGCATTGCGGAGCTTTCGGTTGGATCGACCGGACGATCCTAGAACGCCGTCGCGCCTACAGCCAGTCGGGAGCGGGCAGGTCCTTTTCGCGCAGGAACGCCGGATTGAACAGCTTGGATTGATAGCGCTGGCCCCCGTCGCACAGGACGGTGACGATCGTATGGCCGGGCCCCAGCTCCTTCGCGAGCCGGATCGCGCCGGCGACGTTGATGCCGGACGAGCCGCCGAGGCAGAGCCCTTCCTCCTTCAGCAGATCGAAGATCACCGGCAGCGCCTCCGAATCCGGGATCCGGAACGGCAGATCGACCTTGGCCTGCGCGACATTGCCGGTGACGCGTCCCTGCCCGATGCCCTCTGTAATCGACGAGCCCTCGCTTGCCAGTTCGCCGGTCCGGAAATAGCTGTACATCGCGGCACCCTCGGGGTCGGCAAGCCCGATCTTGATGTCGGGATTGACCTCCTTCAGGTAGGTCGAGATGCCCGCAAGCGTGCCGCCGGTACCGATCGCGCAGATGAAGCCGTCGATCTTGCCGTCGGTCTGCGCCCAGATTTCCGGTGCGGTGGTTTCGTAATGGCCCTTCCAGTTGGCGGGATTGTCCCACTGGTTGGCCCACAAGGCCCCGCTGGGTTCCTTCTCCGCGTATTCGGCAGCGACGCGCTCGGAAACGCGGACATAGTTGCCGGGGTCCTTGTACGGCCTGGCGGGCACGGGCATCAGCTCGGCGCCGCACAGCCTCAGCATGTCCATCTTTTCCCGGCTCTGCGTCTCGGGTATGACGATGACGGTCCGGTAGCCGCGCGCGTTGCCGGCCAGCGCGAGCCCGATGCCGGTGTTGCCCGCCGTGCCTTCGACGATAACGCCGCCCGGCTTCAGCGTGCCCTTGCGCTCGGCATCGAGGATCATGTAGAGCGCGGCGCGGTCCTTGACCGACCCGCCGGGATTCAGGAACTCCGCCTTGCCGAGAATTTCGCAGCCGGTGATCTCAGAAGCCTTTCCGAGCCTGATGAGCGGCGTGTTGCCGACGGCTCCCGAAAAACCCTTGCGGATATCCATTCTACCTCCGCCCGTTCTTGTGTTGTCAGCGCGACTCGCCGACACAGGGGTCGTCCTCGCCGGTCACGGGGTGCGCTGCGCGCGCTTCCTCGATACCGTCGAGCCGGGCCCGAAGCGTCTGAATCTCGCCCATCAGCCCGTCGATCACCTTGGCGACCGGATCGGGTAGTTCGCCGAGCGGCGTACCGTAGGCGACGAATTGGGGCACGGCCGTTCGATCGCGCGGCATCACCTGCTTCGCGGGAATGCCGACCATCGTGACTCCCGGCGGCACGTCGGCAAGGACCACCGCGTTCGCGCCGATGTTGGCCCCCTCGCCCACTGTGATCGGACCGAGCACCTGCGCACCGGCGCCGACCACCACGCGGTTGCCGATCGTCGGGTGGCGCTTCTCCCTCTTGAGCGACACGCCGCCAAGCGTGACGCCCTGATAGAGCGTGACGTCGTCGCCGACCTCGGCCGTGCTGCCGATCACGCACCCCATGCCGTGATCGATGAAGACGCGCCGCCCGATCGTGGCGGCGGGATGAATCTCGATTCCGGTCAGGATCCGCGCGAAGTAGGAAATGAACCGGGCGACAAGGCGGAGTCCCGCGTTCCACGCGGCGTGGGCCAGCCGGTGGAACAGGATTGCGTGAAAACCGGGATAGCAGAAGAAGACTTCGAGGCGAGAGCGCGCCGCCGGATCCTTTTCCATGATCACGCGGATCGTCTCGGCCGTCCGTTCGAAAAACGCCATCGCCAGGTTCCGTCCCGAAACTTTCCTATGCCTGCCCGGTTGACATGTGCCCGTCGTGGCTCGACGTCAACGCAGCAATACGAAAAAGATTTTTCCGCAAATCGCCAAACGGCGCGAAATCAGACCGGATAGGGCTGGATATCCGGACGACAACAGGGTGTTTTTTCTTGCGCGGACAGGCGGGCAGACGAAACGCCGGAGGATCGTATCGGCGGACTGCGCATGAAAGCCGCCGAACAATCGCGCATGCACCAGCAGCGGCCAGAGGAGACAGATTTAGCGCCGCGTCTCGAAGAACCCGTCTTCGAGATCGATCGCGTGCAACTCGCCGAACGTCCCGCCCCCCATCGGCGCGACGGAGAACACAGGCGTCCCGCAGGCCGCTTCGATCCGCGCACGCAAGTCGTCAGTCGAGATGGTTGGCCTCGATCTCGGCGAGGATCGCCGCCGCGCCCGCCTCGATCATGTCGAAGACTCGCTCGAACCCGTCGCCGCCGCCGTAGTACGGGTCGGGCACATCCTCGACACCGTATTGCGGGGCATAGTCCATGAACAGCCGGATGCGGTCGTGGCGTCCGTCGGGACTGGCGCCGTACAGGCTGCGATAGTGGCCTCCGTCCATGGCGAGAATCAGATTGAAGTAATCGAAATCGCCCGGCCGCACCGCACGGGCGCGCTGGGTTCCGATCTCGACGCCGCGACGCCGGGCCGTTTCCTGCGAGCGTTCGTCGGGCGGCTCGCCGACATGCCACGAGCCGACCCCGGCCGAATCGATCTCGATCCGGTCTGCGAGACCGCGATTCTCGACCAGCGCCCGCATAACGCCTTCCGCCGTCGGCGAACGGCAGATGTTACCGGTACAGACGAAAAGCACCCTGAACACGCAACCCTCCCCTTCGTATTCGGCCCTTGTCTTGCAGGGGCATTACTATAAAGCTTTGCGCCCTCGCCAGCAGCCTTCTCCCCGACCCGGAGTTCCATGCCCGACGCCCTGCCTGATCTATTCCGCGACATCCGCGCATGCGCCCATTGCGAGGGCCTCCCGCGCGGCCCGCGCCCGGTGGTACGGGGATCGTCCTCGGCGCGCCTGTGCAGCATCGGGCAGGCGCCGGGCGTGCGGGTACACGAGTCCGGCATTCCCTGGAACGATCCCAGCGGCAAGCGGCTGCGCGACTGGCTGCAGATGGACGACGACACGTTCTACGACGAAAACAGGATCGCCATCGTCCCGATCGGATTCTGCTATCCGGGAACGATGGAGAACGGCGGCGACTACCCGCCACGCAAGGAATGCGCCCCGAAATGGCACCCGCCGTTGCTGCACGCGCTGAAGCAGGTGGAGCTGACGCTGCTGGTCGGCACCTACGCGCAGGCCTTCTATCTCGGCCGCGAGCGGAAGAAGAACATGACCGAGACGGTCCGCGCCTTTCGCGACTACCTGCCGAAATTCCTGCCGACGCCGCATCCGAGCTGGCGGACGACGGGCTGGCAAAAGAAGAACCCTTGGTTCGACGACGAGCTTCTGCCCGAACTGCGCGCCCGCGTCCATGCGCTGATCGGGCCGTGACGGAAGCGCGCGCATGAACCCTTTCGCCGCCTTCGACGCGCTGCCGTCCGCGAGCCGGGGCATCGCGCTGATGTTCCTGTCGGCAATGTGCTACGCGTTCACCTACGTCACGATCCGCCATCTCGGCGAGACCTTTTCGGTATACCAGCTCGTCCTGTTCCGGACGGCGCTCGGCACCGCGGTCATGTTGCCATGGGTGATTCGGGCAGGCGCGGGCGCGCTGCGCACACGCCGCTGGAAGGCATACGGTTTACGGGCCGTCGCCGTCTACACCGGCAATCTCTGCTGGTTCTACGCGCTCGCCCACATCACGCTGGCGGATGCGACCACCCTGTCGTTCATGGCGCCGCTGTTCTCCGTCCTGATCCTTGCGGTCTGGCTGCGCGAAAAACTGGATGCGACCCGGATCGCCGCGATCCTGCTGGGGATTGCCGGCGGCGCGGTCATCATCCGGCCGGGCTTCGCCGAAATCCATATCGCGACGATCGGCATGGTCTATACCGCGATCGCCTACGGCGCGGCGATGGCATGGACCCGGGCCCTGACGCTGACCGAAAACCATAACGCGGTCGTGTTCTACATGTTCGCGATAAACCTGCCGGTCTCCGCAGTGCCGGGGCTTGCCCACTGGACCACCCCGGGCTGGATCGACCTGCCGTGGATTCTCGCCTTCGGCGTTCTCAGCCTTTATTCGCAGACCTTCATGACGAAGTCGCTGGCGCTGGCTGAGGCCGCAGTCGTGATGCCGACATACTATCTCCAGCTCCCGCTGGTGGCGCTGCTGGGCTTCGCGCTATTCGATCAGCTGCCGGAAATATGGCTCGTTCCGGGCGCAGCGCTGATCATCGGCGGCAGCTACCTCTCGGTGCGTGCGGAAGCGCGCAAGCGGAAGCGGGCCGCGGCAGCCCGTGCGGGGGTGGACGAATGAAACCGGGAACGGCGGCAGTCGGTCTCCTTTGGATGACGGCAACAGCCGCCTGTTATTCCGTCAGCTACGTCGTGTTGCGGCTGTTGTCGGACGATCTGTCGATCTACGAGCTGACGTTTCTGCGCGCGGCGGTCGCGTGCGTTTTTCTGGGCCCCTGGATTCTGGCGACCCGGCCGCAGGCCATCCGGGTGACGCGCTGGAAACTCTACGGCATCCGCTCCGTCGTCACATACGGTGCGATGATGTGCACGGTATACGGCATCGCGCACGTGCCGGTCGCCGACGTCACGGCGCTGCTGCTCGCCTCGCCGCTGTTCACCGTGCTGTTCGCGGTGCTGTTCCTCGGCGAGCGCGTCGGCGTCCACCGCTGGGCGGCGCTGGCGACCGGCGCGGCGGGCGCGCTGCTTATCATTCGCCCGGGATTCGAGGAACTGGCCTTCGCGAGCTTCGCCGGCCTGTTCGCGGCCTTCGGGTACGGGATCGCAAACGCGAGCACCAAGGCGCTTACCGGAACCGATCACCCCGACGCGGTGGCGTTCTGGATGTACGCCATAATCACGCCGATCGCTCTGCCGGCCGCGATCGCGACGTGGACGGCGCCGGAATGGCGTCACGCGCCCTATATCCTCCTGCTCGGGGTGCTGACCATGCTGTCGCAATACTGCATGGCGCGCGCGTTCAGGGCGGCGGACACCAGCGTCGTCCTGCCGGCGCACTATCTGCAGATGCCGTTCGCCGCGGGCCTCGCCTTTCTGGTCCTCGCCGAAGTGCCGTCGGTTTATGTCTGGCTGGGCGCGGCGATCATTGCGGGCAGCGCCTATTACACCGCGCTCAGGGAGCGGCGGGCGGCGCGATCACGAAGCTGAGCTTGCTTCGGAGGCCGCCGCTTCGATCCGTTCCATATCCTCGTCGGACAGGCCGAAATGATGGCCGATCTCGTGGATCAGGACATGGCGGACGAGGTGCGTCAGGTCTTCCTCGACCTCGCACCAGTAATCGAGCAGCGGCCGACGGTACAGAAACACCATGTCGGGCGCGCTCTGCGAGCCCTGTTCCTTCTCGCCGATGGGAATGCCCTGATAGAGACCCATCAGCTCGAACGGGCTCTGCAGCCCCATCTCGCGCTCGGTTTCGGCATCGGGAAAATCGTCGATGCGAAAGACGACGCCGTCGGTCAGCGCGCGGAAACCCTCGGGCAGGCTGTCGAACGCCGTCCGCGCGATCTCCTCGAGATCGTCGAGCGACGGCGCGATCGTGAAACGGGGCGGGTCATCGGAATCGGTCATTCCCCGTAGATAGGCGTCGCTTGATCCCCCGTCAAAGGCGCTTCATGCTGTTGCGCCGAACCGGGAGGTACGAATGGTCGAAAAACTGACGGGGAAAGCACGGCAGAAGGCCCTGGGCCCGCTCAAACACTGGAAGAAGGTGCCGGGACGCGACGCGATCCAGAAGGCATACAGGTTCGCGGACTTCAACGAAGCGTTCGGCTTCATGGCACGTGTCGCCCAGCAGGCGGAGAAGGCCGACCACCACCCCGAATGGTTCAACGTCTACAACCGGGTGCTGATCACGCTGGCGACGCACGAGGCGGACGGCGTCACCGAACGCGACGTCGCGCTCGCGAAATTCATCGACAGGATCGCCGGCAAGAAGGCGGTCGCGGAGCTTGCCAAGGCGGAGAAGGCCCGGAAGGCGCGGGTGCGCGGAAAGAAAAGCAACTAGCCGCCCGGTTGCGCAGGCTTGCCGAGCTTCGCCTCGCGCCGGGTAATGTAGAGCGTCGCCGAGACGATGATCGCCGCGCCGACCCACGTCCAGATGTCGGGCAGCTCCGAGAAGATGAAATAGCCGGCCATTGCCGCGAAGACGATCCGGATATATTCCATCGGCCCCATCAGGCTGGATTCGCCGATGGCGAAACCGCGGACGAAGAAGTTCATGCCGGCCGCCGTCAGCGCTGCGA
>JAYQUR010000030.1:0-17594 GCA_038148075.1 Alphaproteobacteria bacterium
GGCCGGAACAGGTCCAGCAGTTCGTTTCTCAGCATCTGGCCGATTCGGTCGGGGATGAGCGCGATCTCGACGAGCGAAAGGTTTGTCGCCGCGGCATAGGATTGATCCGAATGAATCGGCCGAAAACCGCATCCGGCCGGCGAGGCAGCGATCAGCACGGCCGCCACGGCCGCCGCGACGCGTTTCCCGGCGGGGCGCCTAATGGATGACATTGATGATCCGGTTTGGCACGTAGATGATCCGCTTCACAGCATTGCCGTCGAGCGCTGCGACGACCGTCGGCAGCGCGAGAGCCATTTCCTCGGCCGTCGCCTGGTCCGCGTCGCGCGCGACCTCGATCGTCCCGCGCATCTTGCCCCGCACCTGGACGGCGATTTCGACGGAATCCTGGATAAGGAGCGCCGGGTCGGCTTCGGGCCACGGCGATTCGGCGATCAGCGTTTCATGGCCGAGCGCCTTCCAGAGTTCCTCGGCCAGATGCGGCATCATCGGTGCCGCCAGAGCCGTTATCGTCTCCAGCCCTTCGCGCAGTGCGCCGCCCGGCGCGTCTGCACCCGCGTCCGACAGCGCGTTCGCCAGTTCGTGGATGCGGGCCACGGCGCGATTGAAATGAAACGCCTCGAGATCTTCCGTCACGCCCGCGATTGCCGCGTGAACGGCCCGACGGAGATCGGCTGCGTCCGCCTCTGGGGCCGTGCCCGCGGGCGGCAGCGATCCGGCGCGCGAAGTTACCAGTCGCCAGAGGCGGTTGACGAAGCGCCACGCGCCGGCGATGCCGGCCTCGGTCCAGTCGAGATCGCGATCCGGCGGGCTGTCCGACAGCATGAACCACCGCGCGGTGTCGGCGCCATAGGTCGTGATGATGTCTTCCGGATCGATGACGTTCTTCTTCGACTTGGACATCTTTTCCGACCGGCCCGTCTTTATCGGCGCACCCGTCTCGGCATGCACCAGCGCACCGCCGTCGCCCTCGACGACGTTGGCGGGCTCGACCCATTCGCCCTTCTCGGTGCGGTAGGTCTCGTGGCAGATCATGCCCTGGGTGAACAGGCCGGCGAACGGCTCGTCGAGGCCTGCGTGTCCGGTCCGCTTCATCGCGCGTGTGAAGAAGCGCGAATAGAGAAGATGCAGGATCGCATGTTCGATGCCGCCGATATACTGATCGACGGGCAGCCAGTAATCGGCCGCGGCGCGGTCGGTCGGCGCGTCTGCCCCGGGCGAGCAGAAGCGCGCGAAATACCAGGACGAATCCACGAACGTGTCGAACGTGTCGGTTTCCCGGCGCGCCGCCTTGCCGCAGGTCGGACAGTCGACGTTCTTCCATGTCGGATGGCGTTCCAGCGGATTGCCCGGGGTGTCGAACGTCACGTCGTCCGGCAGGACGACCGGCAGGTCCGATGCCGGAACCGGCACCACGCCGCAATCGCCGCAGTGAATTACCGGAATCGGGCAGCCCCAGTAGCGCTGGCGGGAAATGCCCCAGTCCCGCAGCCGGAAGTTCACTTCCCGCCGGCCGGTGCCCGCGGCTTCCATCCGGTCCGCGATCGCGGTTTTCGCGGCGTCGACGTCTAGACCGTCCAGGAATTCCGAGTGTGCGAGTTTGCCGGGGCCCGTATAGGCGGTGTCGCCGATCGCGAAGTCGGGCTCGTCCTCGGGCACCACCACGGGGAGGACGTCGAGGCCGTATTTGCGGGCGAAATCAAGGTCGCGCTGGTCGTGCGCGGGACAGCCGAAGATCGCGCCGGTGCCGTACTCCATCAGGATGAAGTTGGCGACGTAGACCGGCAGCGTGTGGCCCTCGATGAAGGGATGTTTCACGCGGAGGCCTGTGTCGTGACCCTTCTTCTCCGCCTGTTCGATGACCGCCTCGGACGTGCCCATCCGGCCGCATTCCTCGATAAAGGCGGCGAGTGCGGGATCGTTTTCGGCGAGCTTGCCCGCCAGCGCGTGCTCCGGCGAGATAGCGCAGAAGCTGGCGCCGAAGATCGTGTCCGGCCGCGTCGTATAGACTTCTATTTTGTCGAAACCGGCGGGGGCGGCCGCCGCCTCCTTGCCGAAGACGTCGAAGGCGAACCGCAGCCCTTCGGACCGGCCGATCCAGTTGGCCTGCATCAGGCGCACCTTCTCCGGCCAGCGTTCGAGGGTCGACAGCGCGTCCAGGAGTTCCTGCGCATATTCCGTAATACGGAAGAACCACTGCGACAGCAGCCGCTTCTCCACCGGCGCCCCCGACCGCCAGCCGCGGCCGTCGATGACCTGCTCGTTCGCGAGCACCGTGTGGTCCACCGGGTCCCAGTTCACCCACGCTTCGCGCCGGTAGATCAGCCCCGCCGCGAGCATGTCGAGGAACATTTTCTGCTCGTGCCCGTAATAGTCGGGGTGGCAGGTCGCGATTTCGCGGTCCCAATCGATCGACAGCCCCATCATCTTGAGCTGGCGACGCATCGTGTCGATGTTTTCGTAAGTCCACGCGGCGGGGTGGATCTTCTTTTCCATTGCCGCGTTTTCGGCCGGCATGCCGAATGCGTCCCAGCCCATCGGGTGGAGGACATTGTATCCGCGGGCGCGCTTGTAGCGGGCGACGACGTCGCCCATCGTGTAGTTTCGGACGTGCCCCATATGAATGCGCCCGGAAGGATACGGGAACATTTCCAGGACGTAATATTTCGGCAGGTCGGAGATGTCGTCGGGGCGGAACGTGCCCGCCGACTCCCATTCCGTCTGCCAGCGGCTTTCCGCATCCTTGAAGGCGTATCGCGAGGGGGCGTCGTCGGGGGCCATCGGGTCGTCTGTCTATCCGTCGGGAGGGAGATATTCATCCGCCATGCGGATGCCGTACGGCCTTATACGAAACTTTCCCGGCGATTCAAACCGTGCTCGGGCGCACGGTCCCGGGGCCGTCAGTCCGTGTCGGCGCGGGCCGCAAACCGGAGCTGGCGGGCCCGCGTCAGGATCTCGTTTTCCAGATTCGTCGCCGTCTTGTCGGTTACCGACGCGTCCGACCATATCTCGGCGCCCTTCCGGTTTTGCCGGAACACCGAGACGCGAACGCCGTCCGCCCTCAGCTCCCGGCCGAGAATGAACACGTTCATCTTGAAGCGTTCGTCCGGCGTTTCGGGCGGCGAATACCAGTCGGTTATGATGACGCCGCCGAACGGGTCCGCCGACGCCAGCGGCATGAAGGAAAGCGTATCGAGCGTCGCACGCCAGAGGTAGCTGTTAACGCCGATCCCGCCGCCGCCCGTACCGCCGCGCTTATCTCGACCGAAAATATCGAAAAGCCCCCCTTCGCCCGTTATCGAACCTTCGGGCAGCGAAGAATAGTTTCGGCCCGCATTTTCGGGAACGCTGGCTTCATCGGCAGGCGTGGCTCCTTCACAGGCGGCCAGACCCCCAAGCACCATGGCCGCGGCAGCAATGCGCAGGGCCCTTTTCCGTAGATTGGCGATGTCCAACATACCGTAAACCATTTCTGAGGATTCTTTCCCGACCGCTATACCTTCAATTCTATCGGCTGAAATCGGGAATAATAGAGGCACACTTAATTAGAGGGGGTTCCAATTTCAACATATTACACACGGTATGCCACCTTCCAACCAGCTATTGTCTTGCCTCTTCGCAATTTTGGCGCCTTCCGGCTGCGCCAGCGGGCTACCCCCGCCGCAAGTGTTGCACAATTAACACAGTGTGTGGCCTAATAGCAATAAATGGTCTTTGTTAATTGATTTGGCAATAAATATCCCGCTATAACCGCGTTGCTTAAAGGCAACTTACATCCTGTTTTGGAGGGGAAAATGAACAAGCTTGGAAAGCTTGCCGCGGTTTCGACTGCGGCGCTGTTCGCCGCATCCGCTGGTGCGATGGCAGCAGATAAGCCGTCGCTCTCGGTCGGCGGTTACATGGATCAGAAGTTTACGGTCCACAACTACAACAATTCTTATGAGAACAGTGCCGGCAAGACGGCGAACTGGGATCAGCGCAACGACACCGAAGTGTACATCAACGGTTCGGTTCAGCTGGACAACGGCATCAAGATCAAGACGCAGGTCCAGCTCGAAGGCTTCACGATCAACGACACCGGTGATGCCGCGAACTTCGCGAACGGCACTTCGTCCCAGCCGGACATGGTCGACGAGGCCTGGATGGATATCTCGGGTTCGTTCGGTGCCGTCCGCGTCGGTTCGGCCGACATGGCCGGTAAGCGCATGACGACGGGCCATCAGGCTACGTTCTTCATGAACGTCGGTGAAAACACGCGCTTCAATATCACCAAGGTGATTCCGAAGCCGTCGACTGTCAGCAACTCGGTCGTCAGCCAGATGGATCTCTCCAGCGACGGCGAGCAGGTTTCCTATGTTTCGCCGAATTGGAACGGCTTTGTTCTCGGCTTCGGTTGGGCCGCGACCGCGAACGAGGACTACGACGGGAGAACGCTGAGGTCCGCTGCCGATCACGACATCTACGACGCGGCCATCAACTGGGTCGGCAAGTTCGGTGATGTCGGCATCTCGCTGGCCGCCGGTTACACGGCAGCCAAGTCGAAGACGGCGGGCAACAGCGATCCTTACCAGTGGGCCCTCGGCGGCCGTCTCACGATGGGCGGCTTCGCCGTCGGTCTGTCGACCCAGCACAACGAAAGCTCAACGGCGACTGGTGTTTCGACTGAAGAAGATATCGTCGAAGTCGGTGCCCGCTACATCATGGGTCCGAATGCGTTCAGCATCGTTGGCGCGTTTAGCGAGATGGGTGGCAACGTCGCGGCAAGCAAGGACGACGAAACCAAGGCGTACTCGATCGCCTATCGTCGGACCCTCGGCCCGGGCGTGGCGTGGCACAACACGCTTCACATTGCCGATTACGACGACGGCCTTGCGGGTGCGGCCACTAGCAACTCGAACGACGGCTATGCCCTCACGACGGGTATCAAGATCAGCTTCTAAAGTCTGAAGCCGATACGAACAGGAAGGGGCGGCTTCGGCCGCCCCTTTTCTTTGCGGTCTGCGAGACTCGCGGGGCAATTTCCCTACATCAAAGGATTTATTAACCAATTCCGGGTGTATGGTGTTTCCCATCGCTGCCAGGCTCCGACATGACCCCTCTGGACACTCTCGAAAGTCAATCGATCTACATCTTCCGCGAGGCCTATGCGCGCGTGGACCGGCTCGGCCTGTTGTGGTCGCTGGGCAAGGATTCGAATGTCATGGTCTGGCTCGCCCGCAAGGCGTTCTTCGGGCACGTGCCGTTTCCGGTCTTGCACGTCGATACCGGTAAGAAATTCGACGAGATGTACGCGTTTCGCGACCGCTACGCCGCCGAATGGGGGCTTGAGCTGATCGTTCGCGACTGCCCGCCGGTCGAAGAGATGGATCCGTCGCTGCCGCCCGCCGCGCGATCCGCGGCCCGCAAGACGGCCGGCCTCAACGCACTGATCGCGGAACAGGGCTACCGGGGCGTGATCGCCGGCATCCGGCGCGACGAGGAAGGAACGCGCGCCAAGGAACGCGTTTTCAGCCCGCGCGGCGACGGCAATGTCTGGGATTTTCGAAACCAGCCGCCCGAATTCTGGGATCAGTATCGTACCGACGTCCCGGAGGGGTGCCACCTCCGCATCCATCCGCTACTCCACTGGTCCGAGCTCGACGTGTGGCGCTACATCAAGCGCGAGAACATTCCGCTGGTCGATCTCTATTTCGCGAAGGACGGCAAACGCTATCGCTCCCTCGGCGATCGCGACATCACCTTTCCGGTCGAGAGCGACGCGGCAACGATCGACGAGGTGATCGCGGAACTCCAGACGACCCGCGTCGCCGAGCGCTCGGGCCGCGCGATGGATCACGAGGCGGAGGACGCGTTCGAGCGCCTGCGCGTCGCGGGCTACATGTAATGGCCACCGCGTACTCCCAGGCCTCGTATCGCCCCCTGCTCAAGGTCGCCGTCGTCGGTCACGTCGATCACGGCAAGTCGACCCTCGTCGGCCGCCTGCTGAATGACACGGACTCGCTTCCCGACGGCAAGGTGGACGCCGTCGCCGAGATGTGCCGCCAGCGCGGCATGCCCTTCGAATGGGCCTTCGTCACGGACGCGCTCCGCGCCGAACGGGATCAGGGCATCACCATCGACGCGAGCCACATCCGCTTTTCGGACAGGACGCGCGACTACGTGCTGATCGACGCTCCCGGCCACCGCGAGTTTCTCAAGAACATGATCTCGGGCGCGTCGGGTTGCGACGCGGCGCTGGTCGTCATCGACGCCGAGGAAGGCGTGCGCGAACAGTCGCGTCGGCACGGCTATCTCCTGCGTCTGCTGGGCGTCCGCCAGATCGCCGTCGCCGTGACCAAGGCCGACCGGATCGATTTCGATGCGAACCGCTTCGGGCAGATCGAGGCCGAGTTCCGCCGGCTTCTCCAGGAGCTCGGGCTGTCGCCGACGGCGGTCGTGCCGGTGTCGGGTCGCGACGGCGACAACATCGCGTCGCCGTCAGAGAACACGCCCTGGTACCGCGGCGGCACCGTGATCGACGCGCTCGCCGCGTTCCAGCCAGCGGCGCCGGCCGTCGACCGGCCGCTCCGGATTCCGGTGCAGGACGTCTACAAGTTCGATACGCGGCGGATCATCGCCGGCCGGGTCGAATCCGGCCGGATTTCGGTCGGCGACGAAATCGTCTTCTCGCCGTCGAACCGCGTCGCCCGCGTCAAATCGATCGAGGGGTGGAGCGTCGAGTCGCCAATCCCGTATGCCGAGGCCGGCTCTCCGGTCGGCATAATGCTCGAAGACCAGGTCTTCGTCGAACGCGGCCAAATGATCAGCCACCTCGTCGAGGCGCCCATCGAGACGAACGTCCTGCGGGCGCGCATCTTCTGGCTCCGCGACGAGCTTGTCGGCGGCGGGCTGGTCGACATGGACGGATATCCCGATCAGCGCCAGCTCATCACGCGGCGCTCGACGAACGTCACCGCGGTCGATCATGCGGTGACAGAAGAGATGCGCATGCTCCGCAACGGCCATCGCGGCGGCGTGCTGTGGTTCACCGGGCTGTCCGGCGCCGGCAAGTCGACCATTGCCATCGAGCTCGAGAAGCTGCTTTTCCAGAAGGGCTACCAGGTCTACGTGCTCGACGGCGACAATGTGCGTCACGGTCTAAACGCCAATCTAGGCTTCTCGCCCGAGGACCGTGCGGAAAACATCCGGCGCGTCGGCGAGGTCGCGGCGCTGATGTCGCAGGCCTGCTTCATCGTCCTATCGGCTTTCATCTCGCCCTACCGGTCCGACCGAGAACGGGCCCGCCTCGCCGCCGGCAACGAGCGGTTCCACGAGGTCTACGTGTCGGCGTCGCTCGACGTGTGCGAACAGCGCGACCCCAAGGGGCTCTACAGCCGGGCACGCGCCGGCGAGATTCTCGATTTCACCGGCATCTCCGCGCCGTACGAGCCGCCCGAGGCGTGCGAGATCGAAATCGACACCGGCGAGCTAGACCTGACCCGGTCTCTCGACAAGATCCTGTCCTATATCGAGCGTCACTTTCCCTACGCGCCGCGCGACTGACGCGCGCCGCGCCCGCTGCTATCATCGTGGCGCCATGACCGACACCGCCTTGAACGAACGCGTCGCCGCCAACCTCGCCGACGTGAATGCGCGCATCGCTGCCGCCGCGCGCGATGCAGGCCGCGCGCCCGACGACGTCTCGCTGGTTGCGGTTTCGAAGTCGCATCCGAAGGCGGCCGCCCGGGCCGCACTCGAAGCGGGCCACCGCGTCTTTGGCGAAAACCGCGTCCAGGAAGCGCAGGAGAAATGGTCGGCGCTCAAGGCGGAGTTTCCAGATGCGCGGCTTCACCTGATCGGGCCCCTGCAGACCAACAAGGCGGACGATGCGGTCGCGCTCTTCGACGTCATCCAGACGCTGGACCGCGAACGCCTCGCGCGCGCGCTGGCGAAGGAAATGGAAAAACAGAACCGGCGGCCGGCTCTCTTCGTTCAGGTCAATACCGGCGAAGAGCCGCAGAAGGCGGGAATCCTGCCGCTCGAGGCCGATGCGTTCGTCCGCGCCTGTATCGACGACTTCGCGCTGCCCGTCGTCGGGCTGATGTGCATTCCGCCGGTCGACGAAAATCCGGCGCTGCATTTCGCGCTGCTCGGCGAGATCGCCGACCGCAACGGGCTCGAACGTCTCAGCATGGGAATGTCGTCGGATTACGAGGTCGCGGTGCGTCTCGGCGCGACCGAGGTTCGGGTCGGTACCGCCATCTTCGGCGCGCGGCCCGCGCCACCCGGCTGATCAGGGCCCGTCGACGATCACGAGCCGGTCGTCGTCCGCCCAGCGGGACAGGATCGAGACGAGGTCCTCGCGCGCAAACGCCACGCAGCCTTCGGTCGGCGGATAGTCCGGCCCCCCGGCGACATGGACGAAAATCGCGCTGCCGGCGCCGGGGACGACGGGCGCGCTGTTGTGATCGGTAACGACGACGACGTCGTACAGCCCGTCGTCGCGCCACAGCCGTTCGTGACCCGCCGCGTGGGGCAGCGTTACCGGTCTGTTATAGTCGGGATGCGCCGGGTCGTCGCACCAACCGTCGTCTTCGCCGATCGGGGAGACCGGCAGCGCGGTTTCGAACGGCTCGACCCGGTCCGGCCGGACGCGGATCCGGATCAGGCGAAAACGGCCGACGGGCGTCGCGCCGTCTCCCTCGCGCTTGTCGGAACGGATGCCGCCGCGACCGAGGGCGCATCGATATGTTCGCCCGCCGTAAACGGCGCGCCCGTCTCGGGAAACGATCAAATCCATGAACCGCTTATAAACCAGCAGGCGGGTTCAGTGCGAGCGGCCGCTCAATGGTTGGGGTTGTAGCCCTGCGGCATGGCACGGTAGACGGACTGTCCGGCCTGATACCGGTCAAGCGCGGATTTCATGACCGCGGCATACCATTCGGGACTGGCATTCTTGGGCGGCAGCATTGGATGACGGAGGTCGATCGGCTGTTCCGCCGTCTCCGCCTTCTGCGGCGTCTGTTCCTTTTCCGCCTGCCGCTTGCTGTCGGACCCGGTCACCGGGGCGGCGGCCTGCCGCGCCATCTGCTGCTCTGCCCAGCGGGCCACCAGCGCATCCGCCTGGGCGCGCTGCGACGGAAGCGTTCCGGCGCGCAGGCGGGCAGCGGCCGAATCGTTCGGCAGTGCCGCGGCGGGGGTGGTGCTTGCTGCCGGGATGAACGCGGTGCCCGGATGCGCCGGGAAGGCCACCTGCGTCGCGCCGGCGGCGGGACGCTTCGACAGCGGCACGCCGAGAGCGGCAGCCGGGTTGAAGGCGATTCGGTTCATCATCGCGACGTCGACCTCGCCCGCCGAATCGGAGGTCGCGAGCGTTGCGACGGCTGCCGTCGGGACCGCTTTGTCGGATTTTGCCCCGTCGGCTGAGGCGATCGCTGTCGTCGGCCTTTCTTCGCCGCCAAACAAGTCGTTGACCAGCCCGGCTAATTGGGTCTCGACGCTGCCGCCGGAAGCTTCCTCGAGCAGGCCCATTACGCCGGCTGACAACGCACCGAAGGGGCCGCCGAAAAGAAGGCCGCCGATCGCCCGCGGAGCGGCGCCGATTTCGTCGCCCGTGATCGCGCGGTAGATCGTCGAGATGATCGGGATGTGCTGAAGCGGGTTTATGATGTCCAGGAATTCCGCAAAGGTCGGGCCTCCGTCTGTCGACCAGAAGTGCCCGGTTGCGGTTTCGTCGTTCTCCAGGCCCAGTGTGCCGCTTCGTTCGGGAAGCGGTCGATGACCGGCTGGGGGGAGATGTGCGATATTCTCAGCCATGATACGGCTTGGTCAGGTGCAAATTCCGTACCACAACGGAGGCGATCTATCCTGTTGTTTTAAATGAAGAAAAAATTTCAGCCGTTGGCTGCGACCCGGAAATTTTTGCCGCGTTCGGCAGAATCCGCCCGGCAGTGCGCCAAAGCGGCTGCCGCTGTTTCGCCGGCGTCGGGACCCGATGATGGCCGCCGCCTGTCTGGTTAACCGCGATAACGCTTTCGCGAGCGCGCTTGAAACCGCGGAATTTCTCGCCATTCTTACGTCACCGCCGCGTGAACGGCGCAGTTCGCGACCACCACCGAGAGAAACCAGCTTATGGTCAACGGCAAGACACTCCTCCTCGTAGACGACGACGACGCGCTCCGCGAGTCGCTGCGGGATCAGCTCATGCTGCATGAGGACTTTTCGATTCAGGAAGCCGGAAACGGTGCGGACGCGATCAAGGTGGCCAAGGAGTCGCCGCACGATCTGGTCATCCTCGATGTCGGTCTGCCCGATATGGACGGCCGGGAAGTCTGCCGGCTGATGCGCCGCGCCGGCGTGAACGCGCCGATCATCATGCTGACCGGCGCCGATACCGAGGCCGACACGATTCTCGGCCTCGATTCGGGGGCCAACGATTACGTGACGAAGCCGTTCAAGCTCGGTGTCCTGCTCGCCCGGATCCGGGCGCAACTGCGCCAGCACGAACGGAGCGAGGACGCGATTTTCAATATCGGTCCCTATTCGTTCCGGCCCGCCATGAAGATGCTGATCGACCCGGAGAACAACGATCGCAAGATTCGCCTGACCGAAAAGGAAACGGCAATCCTGAAATACCTGTTCCGTGCCGGCGAGAACGTCATCGGCCGCGACATATTGCTGAACGAGGTGTGGGGCTACAATTCGGGCGTGACGACGCACACGCTGGAAACACACGTCTACCGGCTTCGGCAGAAGATCGAGCGCGACCCGTCGAACGCCGAGATTCTGGTGACCGAACCCGGCGGGTACCGTCTCGTTCCGTAGGCGATTTCTAAAGCGCCAGGATGCCGCCACCGTCGACGTGAAGCACCTGGCCCGTCACGTAGACGGCCCTCTCGCTCGCCATGAATACGACTGCGTCGGCGACTTCGCTCGCCTCGCCGAGCCGGCCGAGCGGGACGCCCGCCGCCGGATCTCCCATCCCTGCGTCGATCATCTGTTGCTGGCGTTCGGACATGATCGGCCCCGGCGACACCGCATTGACCCGAATGCCCTTGGGCCCGAATTCGTTGGCGAGGCCCTTGAGAACCAGGTTGAGCGCCGCGTTCACGCTGCCGCCCGGCAGGTGAATGTTGATCGGCATCTTGCCGCCGGTACCGGTGATGGCAACGATGGCTCCCGCCCCGGCCGTCTCCATATGACGAAGGGCGGCCTGCATGCAGTTGATGTAGCCGAGATACTTCACCTCCAGCGCCGCCCGGAACACATCGCCGTCGATCTCGAGAAACGGACCGAATGCGGGAACCGCCACCGTGGTGGCGAGCACGTCGATCCCGCCGTTGGCAGCGGCGATGGCGTCTGCCGTCCGCGTCACGGCGTCCGCGTCGGTCACGTCCATCGGATAGCCTGCAGCTTCCGCGCCGGCCGCCTTGAGCTCGTCGACCAGGGCGCCGAGTTTCTCGGGCGTGCGGGCCGAGACCGCAAGCCGCGCGCCTTCGCGCGCGAAGCATAGCGCGATCTCGCGGCCGATCGCGCCCGTCGCGCCCGTCACCCAGACCGTCTTTCCTTGAAGTCCCAAATCCATTTCGTGTTTCCCTGTTGCGTGGTGTCGGATCAAAGCTGGTTGTGCGGATTGACGGCGATCAGCTCGGGCGCGGTGCCCGGCGCCGTTGCGGCCGCAAAAAGGATCGCCCTGGCGACTTCCCCGACCGCCAGGCGGTCGGCCCGGCGCGCGGCATAGGCCGCGACCGCTGCGGGGTGGTCGGGCGCGTCCATCAGGCCCGTGTCGACGAGCCCCGGCGCGATTTCGGTAACGCGGATGCCGTGTTCGGCGAGTTCCAGACGCAACCCGCGCGTGATCGCCGCGGTCGCATGCTTGGTCGCGGCGTAGAACATCGTCAACGGATAGACCTCGCGGGCGAGAACCGACGAGATGTTGATGATGTGGCCGCGGCGTCGCGCCGCCATGCGCCGGGCGACGAGTTGCGTCAGCCGCAGCATCGCGTCGACGTTGATCCGCCACGCCCGGTCCCAAATGTCGGGAGCCGAGTCGAGAAACGGGGCATGCGCCGTGACGCCGGCCGAGTTGACGAGGATATCGACCGCGCCGGCGGCGTCGGCGAGCCGGGTGACGAAATCGGCATCCGTCAGGTCTCCCGAGATTGCCCGGACGCTGCCCGTCGTCGCATCGGCCAGAGCCGCCAGCCGCCCGCGATCGCGTCCGGTGGCGACGATTTTCGCGCCGGCATCCGCAAACAGGCGGGCGGTCTCGAAACCGATGCCCGACGACCCGCCGGTCACCAGAACGATGCGCCCCGTGAAATCGCCCTCGAAGTTCATCGCTCTTCCGCCGCTGCGCCCGGCAGTCGCCGCGTTTGCGCAATCGTCGCAACGCCCGGCGCCGGCCCGTTTCCCTTGAATTTCCGCGATATTAAACTTATTTCCATATCCGGCCGTAAAAATGCAAAATTCGATGGCGCGCGTCGAGCGTTGTCTGCTTTTGAGAACCCGTCGGCCGGAGGGCCAGCCCATTTCCCCTTACCGTCAAAGTCCTGCTGCGTGAGCGCCGGAAGCGACTTTTTCGTCCGCTTCTGGGGGGTGCGCGGCTCGATTGCCTGTCCCGGCCCCGATACCGCCGTTTACGGCGGCAATACGCCCTGCGTCGAAATCCGGTGCGGCGGGCATCTGCTGATCTTCGATGCAGGTACGGGTCTGCGCGAGCTCGGCGCCCGTATTACGGCCGACGGTATAACCGATGCTGACTTGTTCCTGTCGCATACCCACATGGACCATGTCGCGGGATTTCCGTTCTTCTGCTACGTCTTCAACGAAGGCAATACGCTCCGCGTCCATTCCGGCCATCTGGAAGGCGGGCTGACGACCGAAGGCGTGCTGCGCCAGTTCATGAGCGCCCCCCTGTTTCCCGTGCCCGTCGACATCTTCTCGGCCAAGGTCAGCTATCACGATTTCCGGGCAGGCGACACGATGGCGCCGAAGCCGGGCGTCTCGATCAGGACAGCGCCGCTCAACCATCCGCAGAACGCGACCGGGTTCCGCGTGGAGTTCGGCGGCAAGTCGATCTGTTACGTCACCGACACCGAGCACCGTCCGGACGCTCCGGACGAAAACATCCTCGGGCTGATCGGCGGCGCGGATATCGTCATATACGACGGCATGTTCGCCGACGACGAATATCCGGCTTATGTCGGCTGGGGACATTCCACCTGGCAGGAAGGGGCGCGCCTGTGCGAGGCCGCCAACGTCGGAACATATGTGATCTTCCACCATTTCCCCGAGCGCACCGACGACGATCTCGACAGGATTGCCGAGCAGGCCGAGGCGCTGCGCAGCGGTACCGTCGTCGCCCGCGAAGGCATGACGCTCGCGCCGTGAGCAGCGCCGGCGCACCGGCATGAAGAATCTGCCGTTCCGGACCCGGATGCGCGTGCTGCGCATGGGGTTTTCCACGCTTACGGGGGGCGGCCCGGCGGTTGGTTCATCCCCTACCGGTATGCGCATACCGTAAGATCGCCCGGGGCCTATCCGTCGCTGGAGCCGCTTTTTGCGGCGGCCGAGACCAGGTTCGCGGAGATGCTGCAGGCGATCGACCGTCATGCGCCTGCCCTGGAAGCGATCGGGGGCGAGCCCCCGCCGCAGCCCCGCTGGACGCAAGGCTGGTTTCCGCGTCTCGACGCGGCCGCCGCCTACGCAATCGTCCGCGACCGGGCGCCGGCCCGGATCGTCGAGATCGGCTCGGGTCACTCCACGCGGTTCATGGCGCGCGCGATCGCGGACGGCGGCCTCGCGACCCGTTTGACCGCGATCGATCCCGCGCCGCGCGCTGATATCGCCGCTCTCGACGTCGATCACGTCCGGGCCACCGCGCATAACGCCGATATTGCCCTGTTCGAGGAATTGCGGCCGGGCGACGTTCTGTTCGTCGATTCCAGCCATATCCTGATGCCCGGAACCGACGTCGATTTCTTCCTTAACCGCATCTGGCCGATGCTGCCGGCCGGCGTGCTGGTGCATTTCCACGACATCCTGCTGCCCGACGATTATCCGCCGGCCTGGCAATGGCGCGGCTACAACGAGCAGCTCGGCGTTGCTCCGCTGTTGTCGTCCGGCGCTGCAGATACGGTGTTCGCGAGCCGCTACGTCGCGACCCGGATGGCCGGTTCGCTGGCGGAGACGGTGCTCGGACGTCTGCCGATGATGGATGTCGCGCTCGAGACGAGCCTGTGGCTCGAGAAACGGGTCGAGAAAAGTTGATTTCAACAAGATGACAAAATATCCGAAACCCGGATCCATGCAGTCGAGCCCACTTTCAGGCGGGGACCGCTATCAGCGCCTGCCCGCGCGCGTGCAGGCGGCGATCGCGGCGCAGCAGGATGCGAGCGAACGGCTGATCGGCTGGTTCCAGCTCGCCGTCGTGCTGGTGTTTGCGGCGCTTTATGCGGCAACGCCGAAGACGTTCACGGCCGAGGCCGAGTTCGCGCCGGTGCCGTGGGCGCTCGGCATCTATATCTTCTTTACCGTGGGACGGCTCGCGATGGCCTATCGCGGCGCGGTCGGACCGGTCATCCTCTACAGTTCGATCGTCCTCGACATGCTGCTGCTGCTCGGGCTGATCTGGAGTTTTCACCTCCAGTATCAGCAGCCGCCGTCCTTCTATCTCAAATCGCCCACGCTGCTGTACGTCTTCATCTTCATCGCGTTGCGCGCGTTGCGGTTCGAGGCGCGCTATGTGGTTGCCGCCGGGCTCGTCGCGGCGGCCGGCTGGCTGGTGCTCGTCGGCTACGCCGTCCGGACGACCGGCGTCGAGATGGTGACGCGGGACTACATCTACTACATGACCCACAACGCCATCCTGCTCGGCGCCGAGTTCGACAAGATCATCTCGATCCTGCTGGTGACGGCGATCATCGCCGCCGCGATCGCGCGCGCGCGATCCCTGCTCGTGCGTTCCGTCGCCGAAGGCCAGGCGGCGCAGGGCCTGTCGCGCTTCTTCTCGCCCGAGATCGCCGACCAGATCACCGCCTCGGAGGAGGGCGTGTCCGCCGGCGCCGGCGAGGCGCGCGACGCGGCGATCCTGTTCGTCGACATTCGCGGCTTCACCGATTTCGCGCATACCCACCAGCCCACCGAGGTGATCGCCATGCTGGCGGATTATCAGCGCCTCATGGTGCCGATCCTGCAGAAGCACGGCGGCACCATCGACAAGTTCATGGGCGACGGCATCATGGTGACGTTCGGCGCGGCGCTGCCGACGGAAACCTACGCGGCCGATGCGCTGCGCGTCGGCGCGGCGGTCGCGTCGGGTCGCCTGATCTTCGGGGCCGTCGGCGACGAGAGCCGGCTCGAATACACCGTGATCGGCGACGCGGTAAACCTCGCCGCCAAGCTGGAGAAAGCCACGAAAGAGCAGAAGGTGCGAGCGCACACCACGCAGGAGACCTTCGACATCGCCCGCGCCCAGGGCTACGAGCCGCCCGACGCCAAGGAAGCGCGGCCCGCGCAGGCCGTCGACGGCGTCGAGGCGCCGGTCGATCTGGTGGTGCTGGCGGCTTGACGGCCCGGTCGGGGGCGTTCCGCTACGCCGCCACCTTCACCCGCTTCGAGAAACGATAGCCGGTAACGACCGGCAGGAAGCCGTCGCCGCGAAGGTCCGCGTCGAGATCCGGGTCGCCGCTGTCGAACCGGAGCGACGGCGTGGCGGCGAGCTTGGCGGGGGTGGAAACGACGACGAGTCCCTCGCGGCCGATCCGCCGGATAACGGCGGGGCTGATCTGCTGGGTGCCGCGGCCGAGAACGAAGCCCTGCGCGCCGATCGGGCTGACGACGAGACGGACGTCCTCGTAGCGGTCGAGCAGCTCGAGGATGCCCCGTTCGTTGAGATCGGCGCCGACCTGTTTTCCGTCGGCGACGGCGTCGATGCCGAGCAGCGTCTTGTCGATCCCGAATGCCTCGCCGACTGCCTCCACGGTCGAGCCGGCGCCGAGCAGCAGCAGCAAGCCCGCCGTGTCGGCGTACTCGTCGTGGAGGAAGCGCGCGATGTCCTCCTTCGCGTCGGCCTCCGACGCGCCGCCGATCAACGACTTGGCAGACTGGGTATAGACGGGTTCGAACGGGGTTTTGGCCGACCCGAAAATCTTCGAGCGCCACTCGCCCCGTCGATAGCTCTCCTCGTCGAGATCGAGGATATCGGCGTCGGCGAGTTCCAGCCGGCCCGACAGGAACTCGGCCACGATGTCGGCAGCGTGTTCCGGCGTCGTGCCGAACACGCCGGAGAACATCTTCACCCCCGACGGGATGCCCAGCAGCGGTACCTCCGCGCCGGCCCCTTCGCGAACGTCGCGCGCCGTCCCGTCGCCGCCGCAGAAAATGAGCAGCTCGACGCCCGCCTCCGAAATCGCGCGCGCCGCGGTCAGCGTGTCGTCGCGGCCGCTGTCGGCGGCCGGCCGGTGCACGGTTTCGATATGCTCGAATCCTGCCGCCGCGAGCGCATCGACCCCCATCGAATCGCCGCAGGCGGTCCAGGCGATATCGATCCGGGGGACGGATTCCGCTACCAGGAGCCTCAGCCGGGCCAGCATGCGCCCGGCCTGGGCGGCAGCGATCGGCGTCGCGCCCAGCTTCAGGGCTTCCGCAAGCTTGCCGTCCGTTCCCTTCAGTCCGACGCGCCCGCCCATGCCGGCGATCGGATTGATCAGGAAGCCGAGGCGCCGCATGCGCTACTTGTAGGGGTCGGCCGCGTCGCGGAGCCCGTCGCCGAGGAAGTTGAAGGCGAGGATGACGACGATCACCGGGACGACCGGCATCATCAGCCACGGATAGAGCGCGACGACGTTGATGTTCTGCGCTTCCGCCAGCAGGACGCCCCAACTGGTGATGGGCGGGCGCAAGCCGAGGCCGAGGAAGGACAATGCGTTAACGTTCAACAAATCCGGCATCGGGGGGCGCTGATTGTTGTTCCGGTTTTAGGCGAATGCCGAGCTTCTCGAGATTGGCGCGCGTCGCGGGTTCCGGCTCCAGGCCCAGAATCTCGACCGCCCGAAAGGCGTGTCGCACAATATCGTCGAAGCCCGGAAGTGTCGATTCGATACGAAGACGTTTGCCGTTTTCTTTAAGCGCGAGTTGCATCCATCCCCTGCTTCCGTCGCGTCGGGTGGAAAAGTACCGCAATCTGATTCCGTCGAGCCCGTCCCAGCGAATCCGCCGGGGCAGCGGCCCCTTCCGCGACAGGCCGTCCGGCGTAAGTTCGAGCGGGCTCGCGTGCTGAAAGACGGTCCGCAGCCCGTGCAGCGCGAACCCCGCGGCGGCCGCGCCAAGGGGCCAGCCGACCGCCGGGATCACCGGTAGCAGCGCCAGCGGCCCGGCGGTCAGGGCCGCCCCCGCCGCGGCGACGGCATAGTCGCCCGCGAGCGATCCGAAATCGTGCCGGTACTCGCTCATGCGGGCGCCAGGAAAAGGTCGCGGGCGGCGCGCCAGCGCACGGTGTCGCACCGCCTTGTTGCCGCGACGAAACGATCGATGAAATCCCAGCAGGCTTCGTCGTGGGCGAGGTGGTGCGTCAGAAGGCCAACGGCGGGGGTGTCCGTCTCCAGCGCCTCGAC
>JAYQUR010000031.1:0-17542 GCA_038148075.1 Alphaproteobacteria bacterium
TTCCACGACTATGAGGGGATGATCGCATCGGCGGCGGCCGATCCGCTTCCCTTGGCCGGCGAACCCGACGACATCATCCAGATCTACTACACGTCGGGTACGACCGGCGACCCGAAGGGCGTGTGCCTGACCAACGCCAACGTCTACTGGTGCGGCGTCGATTGCGCGACGACGATGGATTTCGGGCTCGGATGTACGTGGCTGCACTCCGGTCCGATGTTCCACCTCGCCGACGCTCTCGCCTTCTGGGCGACGCCGCTGGTGGGTGGCACCCAAGTGTGCGTGCATTTCCAGCCGGAACGCGTGCTGGAGCTGATCGAGCGAGAGAAGGTGACGATCACTTCGCTGCCCGCCACGCTGATCGCCCTGATCGCGAACCACCCCGCGGTCGGGAATTACGATCTGTCCAGCCTGACGCAGATTCTCTACGGCGGTTCTCCGACGCCGCTCGGCGTACTGCGAAAGGCGCAGGAATTCTTTCCGCGCGAGCTGTTCTTCCATTCGTACGGAATAACGGAGACGACGGGCATTACCTGCTGCCTGCATCCGCAGGACCACGATCTGACGGTGCCGGAAGGCGGCGTTCACCGCGCCGCGTCCTGCGGGCCGCCGTCTCCGTTGATCGATCTGCGGGTCGTCGACGCGAACGACGAAGACGTTCCCGTCGGCGAGATCGGGGAGGTCGTGTGCGGCGGACCGAAGATCATGGCGGGATACTGGCGGAAGCCGGAAGTTACGGCGGATACGCTGCGCGGCGGCTGGTATCACACCGGCGACATGGGATATCTGGACGAAACCGGGCACCTTTATCTCGTCGATCGCAAGAAGGACATGATCATTACCGGCGCCGAGAACGTCTATTCGGTCGAGGTGGAGAACGTTATCTCCACCCATCCCGCCGTCCTCGAAGTCGCCGTCATCGGCATCCCGCACGAGGTATGGGGCGAGCAGGTGCATGCGATCGTCGTGCCGCGGCCCGGCCAGGACGACGCCACGGAGGAAAGCGTGCTGTCCTACTGCCGCGGCAAGATCGCGGGCTACAAGATTCCGAAATCCCTCGAGTTTCGCGAGGGCCCGTTGCCGACGACCGGGCCCGGAAAGGTCGCGAAGCGCCGCCTGCGGGATCCGTTCTGGGAAGGCGTCGACCGAACCATCTGACGGAGACGTCTGGAGAGGGCCGCCCGGAGAGGATAGAATTCCGCGATGACCGACTTCGTCCGAAATGCGTGGTACGCCGCCTGCTGGTCAGACGACCTGGAAGAGGGGCCGTCGGCGCGGGTCGTACTCGGCGAGGAGATCGTCCTTTTCCGGACAGCTTCGGGCGGTGTCGCCGCGCTCGAGGATTGCTGCCCGCACCGGTTCGCCGCCCTGTCGATGGGGACGGTCGCGGACGGCGAGCTAGTCTGCCCCTATCACGGAATGCGGTTCGGCGGCGACGGCGTCTGCACGGCGGTTCCGGGGCAAAAGAACGTTCCGGCGCGCGCGAAGGCACGGTCCTTCCCGGCGATCGAACGAAACAACCTCGTCTGGGTGTGGACGGGAGATCCGGATGCGGCCGATCCCGAGCGTCTGCCCGACGTGCACTGGCTGGATGCGCCCGGCTGGCGTTCCGTCACCGGCACGACGCGCTACGACTGCAACTGGTTGCTGCTCGTCGATAATCTGATCGATCTGTCGCATACGACGTTCGTGCATAAATCGACGATCGGGACCGACGACGTCGCCGATACGCCGGTCAGCGCCGAACGCGACGGCGATATCGTCGTTGTAACGAGGATGATGCACGACACCGAGCCGTCCAAATTCTACCGGCAGGTCGGAAACTTCACCGGAAACGTCGATCGCTGGCATCGGATCTGGCTCGATCCGCCGTCGACCGTAATCATCGATGCGGGGGCAGTACCCGCGGGGACGAACGACCGGAGTGCCGGAATCGACACGCGGGTCATCAGCGTCCTTACGCCGGTTGACGACCGCACCGTCGACCAGCACTGGGGCTTCGCGCGCGATTTCAAGCTCGGCGACGATGCCCTCGATAGCGTGATCGCGGACGCTCTTGCCTTCACGTTCGACGAGGACCGGGACATTCTTGCACGCCAGCAGCGGAACCTCGAAAAACGTCCCGGCGCATCGATGATGAACAATGTCGCGGATGCGGGTGTCGTCCTTGCGCGCCGGTTGATCGAGGAACTGCGCGCAAACGAGACGATGGCTGCCGAATGACACGCCGTTTCGCTCTTCTCGTTTTCGCCGTCCTCGGCGCGGCGGGTATCGCGACGGCGTCGGCCCTCGCGCAAACGCCGCCCGACGGGGGATTTTCCCTGCCGTTGAACTGCACGCTGGACCGCGACTGCTGGATCATCAATCTTCCGGATGCCGGAATCGGCGACAAGGCGCTCGATCATCAGTGCGGATTCCGTACCTATAACCGGCACGAGGGAACCGACGTCGCGATCCGCGATTTCCGGGCGGTCGACGAAGGGACGGACGTGCTCGCGAGTGCGCCGGGGCTCGTGACGGCGGCCCGGGACGGTACCGAGGAGCACTACCTCCACGACGATCGGACCCGAAAGCTGACGGGCGTGAAGGCGTGCGGCAACTCGGTGATCCTGCAGCACGATGACGGTTGGGAAAGCTACTACTGCCACATGCGAAAAGGTTCTGTCGGCGTGACGCTCGGACAGCGCGTCCTTCGCGGCGACCGTCTCGGGCAGGTCGGCATGTCCGGCCGGACGCAGTTTCCGCACGTTCACGTCGAGTTCCGCCATCGGGGGAAGAATCTCAACCCGTTTACCGGCCAGCCCGTCGAAGCGGGCTGCAAGGCGCCGGTTCGGCAGCCCCTCTGGCATCCGGACGCGAAGGTCTCGTACCCCAGCTTTGCGCTCTATGCCGCCGGGTTTCTCGACCATCCGCCGACCACACAGCGTATCTGGTCGAGCGCGCGCAGTCCCGTCTCGATGCCGCGCCATGCCCCGTCGCTCGTGCTGTGGGCGTCGGTGTTCGGGACGCAACGCGGCGACGTGCTGAAGCTTCGCATTCTCGACCCCGACGGGACCGCCGTTGCGGTTCGCGAAGTCAGGATGGCGCGCGTGCAGGCGCGGGCGATGGCTTTCGTGCGTCGCAAGCTCATGCCCGCCGGCTTTTCCGAAGGCCGCTGGCTTGGCGAAGCGACCCTCGAACGGTTCGCCGACGGCCAGACGCTCTCCCGCAAGATCGTCGTTCCCCTCATCATTCGGTAAGGACAAAGGCATGAAGACCGGCGCCGGCGGCATTCACATCGGCTGCGATATCGGTGGAACTTTTACGGACATCGTCGCCCAGATGCCGGACGGCTCGTTGCATGTCCGGAAGGTCGCGTCGACCCCGGAGGACCCCGGCGCCGCCGTGGTCGGAGGATTGTCGGACTTGCTGAACGATCTCGGAGCGAAACTGTCGGACGTGCGGGAGATCGTTCACGGAACGACGGTCGGTTCCAACACGATCCTTCAGAAATCCGGCGCCGCGACCGGTCTGATTACGACGCGCGGGTTCCGCGACGTTCTCGAAATCGGCCGCATCCGAACGCCCACGATGTTCGATCTGACCTGGGAGAAGCCCGAGCCGCTTGTTCCGCGCCGCCACCGGCTGGAAATCGGCGAACGGATCGGGGCAGACGGCGGAATAGTCCGTCCCCTGGACGACGACGAAGTTCGGAAGGCGGGCCAGTGGTTGGCGGATGAGGGTATCGAGGCGGTTGCCGTCTGCTACATCAATTCCTGCGTAAATCCGGTCCACGAGCGTCGAACCGTCGAGATCCTGGAAGAGGCGTTCCCGGGCCTGCTGGTCACCGCCTCGTGCGACGTACTGCCCGAAATGAAGGAGTACGAGCGGACGTCGACGACCGTCGTGAACGCCTATCTCCTGACGGAGATGCGCCGGTATCTGTCGAACCTGACCCGGTCGCTCGGCGACGCGGGCATGGCCGCGCCGCTGCTGGTCGTCGCCTCGTCCGGCGGCATGATGCGGGTCGAGACTGCAAGCGAGATACCCGTATTCGCCGTCGGTTCCGGACCCGCCGGCGGCGTGATGGGGGCGGCACGCCTCGGCGCCGCCAACGGCCATGAAAACGCCATCGCATTCGACATGGGCGGGACAACCGCGAAGGCGTCCATCGTCGAGAATGCGGCGCCCATGCTGACCTCCGAATACGAATTCCGCGACGGAATTTCGACGCCGAGCCGCTTCATCAAGGGCGGCGGCTACATGCTTAAGGTGCCGGCGATCGATATCGCCGAGGTGGGCGCCGGCGGCGGTTCGATCGCGTGGATCGACGACGGCGGCCTTCTGCAGGTCGGGCCTGTCTCGGCCGGCGCGGATCCCGGCCCGGCCTGCTACGGACGCGGCAACGACCGGCCAACCGTAACCGACGCCAACGTGGTGCTCGGCTACCTGAGCCCCGAGGGCCTCGCCGGCGGCACGCTGGAGATCGACCCGGCTCTGTCCGAAAAGGCCGTCATGAAATACATCGGCGAGCCGCTGGGGCTCGGACTCGTCGAGGCGGCGTCGGGAATCCGCAAGATCGCAAACGTCGCGATGGCGCGCGCCATTCGTTCGGTGACGGTCGAGCGCGGCCGCGACCCGCGGGATATGGCGCTGATGGCCTTCGGCGGATCGGGCCCCGCCCACGCGGTGGAGGTGGCGGGCCTGCTCGGGATAGGCAGGGTAATCGTGCCGGCGATGTCGGGCGTTTTTTGCTCGGTCGGGATGCTCGCGTCGGACGTCGAACACAATTTCGTCCGCAACCTCATGCGGCCGCTGGCGAACCTTGAGGAACAGGACTTCCGGGCGGCTGTGGCCGCGCTGCGAGACGAGGGGCAGGGGCGGTTGTCCGCCGACGGTTTCCCCGAAAGCGGCATCGTTCTGTCGTTTGCCGTGGACCTGAGATACGCCGGACAATCTTCGGAGCTGACCGTGCCGGTCGATCCCGCCCGTGACTTCGGCAACCTGTTCGATCTGTTTCAGTCCGCCTACAACGACACCTATGGTTACACGAACGACGAACCGCTGGAGATCGTCAATGTCCGGCTGTCCGCAAAGGGCGTCCGGGACAACCGGCTGTCGTTCGCCGACGTGGAGCGCCAGGTCGTCGCGCTCGATATTCCCGACGGTCAACGAAACGTATGGTTCCCCGATACCGGATTCGTGGCGACTCGGACCATGGCGCGAACCGTCGTATCGGCCGGGCCCGTTACGGGGCCTGCGATCCTCGAAGCGTACGATACGACTGTCGTCCTGCCGCTAGGGGCGGTTTCGAATTCTGACGGTTGCGGGAGCATCGTGATCGATGTTCCCCACAGCGTCATGGAGGGCTGACGATGAGCGGGCAATTCCAGATCGATCCCATCACTTTCGCCGTTATTAAGAACGGTCTCGATTCGATCGTCGACGAGATGGCCTACGACGTCATCCGCACGGCGCGATCGGAGATCGTCAAGGATGTGATGGACTATTCAGCGGCGATCTGCGACCGCCACGGCAACATGATCGCGCAGGCGAAGACGGTGGCGCTTCATCTCGGCGCGGTGCCGGAAGCGATGGGCGTGGTCCTCGATCATTACGGCGACACTCTTGCAGCGGGCGATGCGGTGATACTGAACGACCCGTATCAGGGCGGTATGCATTTGCCCGACATCTTCATGTTCATGCCGATTTTCCACGATGGCGAGCTGCAGGGTTTCACGGTCGTGATCTGTCATCACACCGACGTCGGCGGTCGCGTTGCCGGTTCGAATGCGAGCGACTCGACCGAGATATTCCAGGAAGGCCTGCGCATCCCGGCGCTCAAGCTGTTCGAGGCGGGCGAGCCCAACACGACGCTCCTGAAGCTGATCGAGAAGAACGTGCGGTTGCCTGACCGCGTCATCGGCGATCTGAAGGCCCAGTTCGCGGCGTGCCGCACCGGCGCGCGCGAGATGGGCAAGCTCTTCGGACGCTACGGCGCGGGCGCGGCGCAGGCCTATTTCGCGGAATTGCTCGACTATGCGGAGCGGATGACGCGCGAGGAAATCCGCAAATGGCCAGACGGCACTTACCGATTCACGGACTATATCGACGATGACGGTTTCGGCGATACGCCGCTGCCCATCAGTGTCGCGATTACGGTTCACGGCGACTCGCTGACCGTCGACTACGATGGCTCTGCGCCGCAGGTGCCCGCTGCGCTGAATTCAACCAAGTCCTACACGAACTCCTGCACCTACCTGTCGGTGCGATGCGTGCTCAAGGGCGACATTCCCAACAACGCCGGCGTGTTCCGCGCCATCGAGGTCAAGGCGCCGGAAGCGTCGATCGTCAATCCGCGCCTTCCGGCTGCGTGTGCCGCGCGGGCGCTGACAGGCTATCGCGTCGTCGACGCGATGTTCGGCGCGCTTGCGAAGATCGTGCCCGACCGCGTGCCGGCAGCCGGCGAGGGCGGGAATACCGTCGTCTGTCTCGGCGGTTACCGGAACGACGGCTCGCCGTTCATCATCGTCGATATGATTTGCGGCGCGTGGGGCGGCCGGCCCGATAAGGACGGGATCGAAGCGATTACCAATCCGTCGCAAAACCTGTCCAACACGCCCGTGGAGACATTGGAGTCCCAGCATCCGGTTCGGGTCGAGGAGTACGCGCTCGTGCCCGACAGCTGCGGTCCCGGCAAATGGCGCGGCGGTCTGGGGATCGTCAGATCCTACCGCCTGCTCGCCGACGAGGCGGGGCTGCAATTGCGGGCGGATCGCATGAAGATACGGCCCTACGGTCTCGCGGGAGGCGGCGAAGCGACCGCTGCCGTCAACGAGATTGAAACGGCTGCCGGAGAAAAGGTGGTGTTGCCGAGCAAGATCAATCGCCGCATGGGGCGGGACGACGTGGTACGGCACATTCAGCCCGGCGGGGGAGGGTTCGGCGATCCGCATGCGCGCGAGCCGGCGCGGGTAGCGCGCGACGTATGGAACGGGAAGATTTCCGCAGACTTCGCGCGCGAGCATCATCTCGTCGCGGTCGACCCTGTAACCGGAACGCTAGACGCCCAAGCGACAGAGAACCTCCGCCGCGGCGGCGGGGGATAGCACCCCGTACAGGAAAGCGGCCGTGAGAAACAGCCGCTCTATCGGCTAGCCCGAAATCGAGACTTTATCAGTCCAGCGCGACGATGTTGTCGGCGGCCTGGCGGCCGTCACGGCTTGGGACGAGTTCGAATTCGACTTTCTGACCTTCGCGAAGCCCCGGGAGACCGGCGCGTTCGACGGCAGAGATATGGACGAAAGCGTCCTTACCGCCTTCGTCGGGTTCAATGAAACCAAACCCCTTGGTCGGGTTGAACCACTTCACAGTGCCTGTCGGCATAGTAACTCCTCTTCGTAAGTCATTGCGAAACCAGAAAAAATTCCCAGCTTCACGGCTTCGATCGTCTGTCCGGGAGTCAATGGTCGGCATCGACGTGAACGCCAGGGCAGGTATAGATCGAAAGGATCATAGCGTTTTTTTTGTTCGTAACGCAAACTAATTAGAGCCGTCCCTTTTTTCCGTATTGGGTATGTAACGGACCGGTTTTTTCTTGATGTACGGCGGTTAGTTATTTCCTCCACACGTCCCCGTGTGCGGCCAATGCGCCTAAGCTTTTGAAACCGGCGCCGGAAACTTGCGGTCTTGCCCCGAAAAGGGTCCAATGCGCGAAACGATGGAGGACGGCATGGCAACGAAGGTTGCGCCCGGCGGCCCGGGCACGGTTGAAGAGATGATCGACGGTTTCGGCCGGTACAATCTGATGGCCGGGTGGGACGTTCTTGCTCAGGAGGTTCCGAAGCAGCCGACAAGCGCCGCCGTTCCCTGTCATTGGCGCTACAGCGACGTCCGCGAGCAGCTTTTCCATGCCGGACGTCTCGTGCCGCCGGAGGATGCCGAACGCCGCATTCTCGTGATGGCAAACCCTGGGCTCGACGGCAGGCCCGCGACGACGTCGACGATTTTTACCGACATGCAGCTCGTCCTGCCGGGCGAAGAGACCAACATCCATCGCCACACCCCGTCCGCGCTCCGATTCATGATGGAGGGCGAGGGCTCGTACGCGATGACGGCGGGCGAGCGGAATTCGCAGCACAAGGGCGATCTGGTGCTCGGGCCGAGCTGGGGCTGGCACAGCCACGGCAATCTGGGCACCGATCCCGCCGTCTGGTTCGACGCGCTCGACATCCCGCTGGTGAAGATCCTCGATGCGAGCTTCTTCGAAGGGTACGACTCCGGGACCTTCCGCGATAACCGCCCCGACGACGGCTCGCTCCGCGCCTACGGCAATGCCGGCGTGATGCCGACCTGGAACCGGACGCAGAGCGCCGCGACCCCCGTCCTCAAATACGACTGGACAAAGGCCCGCGCCGCCCTCGCCGACATGCCGGACGAGAACGCGAGCCCCTACGACGATCTGATCCTCGAATACGTGAACCCGCTCAACGGCGGCCCGATCATGCCCAGCCTGTCCTGCCATCTGCAGCGGCTGCGCCCCGGCGTTGCGACCGAGGCGCACCGTCACACGTCGAGCACCGTCTATGTCGGCGCCGAGGGGGCGGGGAGGATCGCGATCGGCGACGAGACCTACGACTGGGAAGAAGGCGACATCGTCTCGCTACCGAGCTGGTGCTGGCATTCGCACGAGAACCGCTCGACGCGCGAAGACGCGGTGTTGTTCTCGGTGACCGACGCGCCGACGTTGCGAGCGCTCAACCTGTGGCGGGAAGAGCGCGGCGGCGACGCCTGACCGCGCGCCGAAATCAGGATTTCAGGAAGGGATTGTCCGCCTTAGCGGCCGGCCCCGCCGCGCCCTGCGGCACCCCGCCGGGCGGGGCCATCAGGCCGAGATGGTCGAGGAGATCGACCAGCTTCTTCAGCGTTTCGCGTTGATAGGCGTCGGTATCGATATCCCGGTAATCGTAAAACCCCCGACGTTCGCGCAGGCCGTTGCGGCCTTCCTTCATGTAACGCTCTGAAATTTCGGGAACTTCGAAGCGGTCGGACTCGAAGGCCTCGCGCAGGTAGTTGCCGGCGTAGTACAGGATGTCGTTGCCGCCCCAGTCGATGAACTCGATCAGCCCGAGGATGGCGAAACGCAGGCCGAAACCGACGCGGACCGCCTTGTCGATCTCTTCCGGCGAAGCGATGCCGTCCTCGACGGCGCGGGCCGCTTCCGACATGGCGAGCGCCTGGATACGCGGCACAACGAAGCCGGGCGCCGCCTTCAGGACCACCGGCACCTTGCCGACGGCCTCCAGCAGCGTCTTGAGGCGGTCGACGACGCCTGCATCGGTTGCGCTTCCGACGCTGAGTTCCACGAGCGGGATCAGGAAGGCCGGGTTGAGCCAGTGCGCGTTGAGAAAGCGTTCCGGACGGCTGACGAAGCCGGCCAATTCGTCCACCAGCATTGTCGACGTGGTTGAGGCGACGATCGCATCCGCCGCGGCATGTTCGTTGACGATCCCGAACGCGCGTTGCTTCGCCGCGAGAACCTCGGGCACGCCTTCGAAGATCACCGGCGCATCGGACAGCGCGGCGCCCGCATGCGCCGAGGGGAAGACGGAAACGCGATCGACGATATCGTTGACGACACCCTCGTCGATCAGGCCGAACGCCGCCATCAGACCCACCGTCCGCCGGGTATCGGCGCGCGCCTCCCTTTCGAGCGCGGCGTAATCGTCTGCGTTGCGTTCCTTGACGTCGAGCAGGCGGACCTCGTGTCCGGCGTACGCAAATACGTGGGCGAGCCCGCGCCCCATACGACCGGCGCCGACGGCTGCGATGACGGGCTTGTCAGCCATCGAGGCCGTCGTCCAGCAGATGGCGCATCTCGTCGCGGGAGAGGCTCGAGAGCCCGATATTCTCCAACGTGCGCCCGGTCGTCCGAAAATCGTTGCCGACGGCGGCGCCGCCGATGGCAAGCAGACCCTTCGCGACGGGGGAGGGAACGCCCGCCCAGTCGCCCACGGAGACGAGGAAGGCGAGGCCGAGCGCGATGTCCTCGAGCATGTAGCGGTGCGTATGGAGGTCGATATCCTCGCGCCAGTCGCTCGATTCCACCAGCTCGTCGTGGGACGTTACCGAATACATCGTATCGCCGTCCGGATCGCGCCTGTAATGATCTCCGAGTCGAAAGTGCGGCTCGCCATAGCCCAGCGCCTCGCGGATCGCGACGCGTTCGGCATCCAGAGCCTCCTGGACATTGCGGATCACCTCCTGCGTGCCCTCGTTGTGGATGTCCCACTTGTCGAAATGATAGAGCGGGCCCGCGTTCATCAGGATCAGCGGCGGGTGGATGATCGGGCCGTAATTCAGCAGCGCCGCATCGAGCGCGTCGCGCCGCCGCTCGGCGGCAGGGAAGGCCTGTTCGATCCGTGCGAAGGCGCGATCGGACAGGCGCGCCGGAAAGACGCCCGAGGGCAGGCGGACGGCGCGCGTCGTGATGCGCGCGGCGCCGTCGGCCTGCTTGCGTACCAGCCACGGCAGCGTGCCCGCGTCGCCCCAGGCGACATCGGCCGTGTTGCCCGTGTCGCGGACCTGCTTCGCCATCAGGTAGCTGCCGAACGTCCCGGGCGGGATGAAGACCACCTGGCCATCCCGGAGATGGGGCGCCATCGTTGCGGCGAGCCCGTCCTGCGCCGTGCCGGGCAACGGGGAGAGGATCAGATCCGCGCCGTCCATCGCATCACCGATGTCGGTTGTCGCCAGCGTCAGCTGAACGTCGCGGCGGCCTTTGCCGTCGGAAACAGTGACCGCTTGTGTCCGCAGGACGGGGGCGAACGCGTCGGCGTCGCGACGCCAGAAACGAACGTTATGACCGGCTTCGGCCGCGTCGGCGGCGGCGGCATAGCACCCGTGCCCGCCGCCAAGAACAGCGATTTCCATTATTTCATCCTCAGAACGATCTTTCCGCGGGCGTGATTTGTTTCGCTCAGACGGTAGGCGTCGATGGCATCGGCAAAGTCGAATACCTCGCCGACTGTCGCCTTGATGTTTCCCGCCTCGACGAGCCGGGAAATGCGTTCCACGCCATCGCGCTCGTAGCCGACGAGCGGAAGCTCGATGCGGATGTCGTCTCGCGGTTCCGCGTCGGGTATCGGGGCAGCGTTGAGGCAAACCAGGAGCCCGCCGGATTTGAGAATGCGGCGCGACCGTAAATGCGTTTCGCCCCCCATCGTGTCGTAAACGATGTCGAGTCCGTCGAGGATCTCCGCGAAGTCGGTTGTCGAATAGTCGATCACCTCGTCGGCACCCAATTCCCTGACGAAATCGCCGTTCTTCGCACTTGCCGTCGCATAGACGACGGCGCCGCGGGACTTGCAGTACTGGATTGCGAACGCGCCGACGCCGCCCGCCCCGGCGTGTATGAGGACCCGATCGCCCGGCTCGACGGTCGCCGTTTTCTCGAGCGCCGTCAGCGCCGTATGCCCGACAAGCGCGATCGACCCGGCTTCCACGTAGGACATCGTTTCGGGCTTCTTCGCGACGACGCCCGCATCGACCGCCAGCAACTCGGCATGGCTGCCCCAGCGGTTCGGCGGACAGGTGCCGTACACCGCATCGCCGACGAGGATGTCGCTTACGTCGCTTCCCGTATTCATCACAACGCCGGAAAAATCCCGTCCCGCGACATCCGGAAACTCGAGCTCGAACCGCGCCCGTTGGGCGCCGGCCCGGACCTTCCAGTCGATCGGATTGATTCCCGCCGCATGGATTTCGACCAGAACGTCGCTGGGACCCGGTTCGGGATCCGGCAATTCCGCGAGCCGCATGACGTCGAGTCCGCCGTATTTGTCGTAAGCGAGAGCCTTCATCGCGAATGTTCCGATTTGTCTGTTTCGCAGGGACGAAACGCCCTCTGCCGCAAGCGCCACATTATAGGAGGAAGCGCAAGAAAGAGAATGCGTGCGCCTCGCCCTGCCGCGATGCTAGAACCCACGCGAGCCAAACGATGTTGCCGATGTCAGACCGATGATCAACGACGAAATGCGCGCCCGGAACGGCCTTCGCCATTCCATCGAACTGCTGCCCGGATCGCTGATCCGCCATGTCGCGGAGCCGCACATGGGGAAGGAAGGTCTTGTCCGCCTGTGGTTCGGAGAACCGGACGTGCCCACCCCGCAGTTCATCAAGGACGCGGCGACCGCGGCGCTCGACGACAATCATGTGTTCTATGCGCAGAATCGCGGCGTCCCGCTGCTGCGTCAGACGATCTCGGACTACGCATCGAGCCTGCACGGCTATCCGATCGGCATCGACCGTATCACCGTGACCGGCTCCGGCATGAACGCGATCATGATGGTCTCGGAGGCGCTGATGTCGGCCGGCGACAACATGGTTGCGGTCGGCCCGCTGTGGCCGAATTGCAAGGAGACCGTCCGCATCATGGATGCGGAGCCGCGCCAGGTGGCGCTGAAGTTGGGGACGGACGGACGCTGGAAGCTCGACATGGACGAGCTGTTCGACGCCACCGACGAGCGGACCCGCGCGATCTTCGTCAACTCGCCGGGCAATCCGACCGGCTGGGTGATGCCGCGCGGCGAACAGGCGGCGTTGCTGGCCGAATGCCGCCGGCGCGGCATTTGGCTGATCGCCGACGAGGTGTATCTCCGGCTCGCCTACGAGAGCGACTTGCCGCTTGGGCGCGCGCCGTCGTTCCTCGACGTGTGCGAGGCGGACGACCGTCTGATCGTCATCAACTCGTTCTCGAAATCGTGGTCGATGACCGGCTGGCGGCTCGGCTGGCTGACCCATCCGGCGGACGTGGGCGAGGCGTTCGAGAAGCTGGTGGAGTACAACATCGCCAACCCGACGACCTTCGTGCAGTACGCGGGCGTGACCGCTATCCGCGAGGGCGAGCCGTTCGTCGAGGAGACGCTCGAACGCTACCGGCGCAACCGGGATATCGTCGTCCAGCGTCTCGGCGCAATGAAACGCGTCACGCTGTCCCGGCCGGAAGGGGCGTTCTACGCGTTCTTCTCGGTAGACGGCATGACGGATTCTGTCGCCTTCGCAACCAAACTTATTGAAGAGGCAGGCGTCGGCCTGGCGCCCGGCCGGGCGTTCAGCGACGACGGCGAGGGGTGGATGCGGCTCTGCTTCGCGGCGGATACGGCGACGGTGTCCGAGGGCATGGATCGGCTCGAGGCGATACTCGGATAAGGTGCGGGTCTTTACGCGGCCTTAAACCTTTGCGGGTACAAACGGCGTTTGTTGCTACCGTGTGTGCCCCGACGATGACCGATAACGATTTCGAGCTGGATTTCCCGCCGTGGATTGCGGGCGTTCTCCCGACGGAGACCGGGACGGGCGTGTCGATGGCGGCTGCCGGCTATGCCCCCGCCATGGACGACGGCGGCAAGATCCTCGTCGAAAATTTTCTGAACGCGACGCCTCTCGACATGGCGCGGCTTTTCGATGCAATCCAGGACGGCGACACCGCACGGGTAAGCGAGATCGCGTCCCGCCTTGCCGACGCCAGTGCCGTCGTCGGTGCCGACGACCTCGCCGATTTTCTCATCGAACTCGTTTCGCTGGCCGAGGCGGAAGACCGGGCGGGGCTATCGGCGAACCAGCAGATGCTGGGCGTCCTCTGCTCCCGCGCCTACGACCGGCTCGAAAAAAGCCTCTAGTTTCTGTTCGGTCTAGACGACCGGCGACCAGCCTCCGTCGACATTGATCGACGTGCCGGTGATGTAGCCGGCCTGTTCGGAGCACAGGAAACACGCAATGTTCGCAAATTCCTGGGTCTCCCCGATGCGGCCCAGCGGAATGCCGCGCGCGTCCACCATACCCTGCAGGAAGTCCTCGAACGGCTCGTTCGGCTTCTTCTCTTCGTAGAGCCTTTCCCACTGGCCGGACTTGATGAAGCCGACCATCAGGGCGTTGACGAGTACGTTATGCGGCGCGCCGTCGCCGGCCAGTACCTTGGTCAGTGCGAGGCCCGCGGCGCGCGACACGGCCGTCGGTGCACCGCCCGGCCGCGGCGCCTTGGCGCCGGTATTGAGCACGTTGATGATGCGGCCCCAGCGCCGTTCCTTCATTCCCGGCAGCGCGAGGCGCGCCAGCCGGACGGCGGCCATGAGTTTCAGTTCGAGATCCTCGTGCCAGTCCTCGTCGGTGATGCTCTCGAACGGCCCGGCGCGCGAGGTGCCGGCGTTATTGACGAGAATGTCGATCCGGCCGAGCGCCCTTTCGGCCTCGGCGAAGCCGGCCTTGATTTCCCCGGCGTCGAGAAGATTGCACGAGACGGGAACGCATTTGCCGCCGCCCAGCGCTTCGATCTCCGTCTTGGCGTTGGCGAGCTTGTCGGGATCGCGGGCGATGATCGCCACGTTGGCGCCCGAGTCCGCGAACCGCATCGCCATGCCCTTGCCGAGCCCGTCGCTGCCGCCGGTGATGAGGGCACTGCGGCCGTCCAGTCTGATGTCCATGGTTTCCCCCGTTGCACGAGGGGATCATGCGGGAAGGTTCGCCGCCGCTCAAGCCGTCGCGGGGATCGCCTGGGCGCTGCCATCGTCCGACTTGCGCGACCGGCTTGCGAGCAGCCCGACGATGACGAGGTTGACGCAGTTGGCGGCGACGCCGATCAGGAAGGGCGTCGTGTAGCTGCCAGTGGAGTCGAACAGAGCGCCGCCCATCCAGCTGCCGAAGCCCATGGCGATGGCGCCGAACAGGAAGACGATCCCCGTCCGCCGGCCGGCTTCCTGCGGCGGCATGTATTCGCGGATGATCACGGCATATACCGGGAAGATGCCGCCGTAGCCGAGGCCGAAGCCGATGCCGACCACGTAGAGCATCCAGACAGAGTCCGCGGTCGTCAGCAGGAACAGCATCGCCGCCTGCAGCGCCGAGAAGCAGAACAGCGCCCACAGCCCGCCGATATTGTCCGACAGCAGCCCGACGACGACGCAACGCGCGACGAAGGCGGCCATCAGCGTCGCCGACAGCACTTTCACCGCATCGGTCAGCGGCAGCCCCTTGTCGCTGGCGAATGCGACGAGATGGGCGAGCGGCAGCGACATCGAGATGCAGCAACCGACGATGGCGCAGCAAAGCGCGATTTGCAGGCCGGTGTAGGACAGGGGTATCTCGCTCTTGCGCGCGCCGCGGCGCGGCCGGCCCTTGGAATCCGTCCCGTCGAGCGCCTCGGCCTGCTGCAGGGCCTCGTGGGTCGGCGGCGTCTTCGCCATCACCAGGCACAGCGGCAGCATCACGACCGCCGCGATGATTCCGAAACCGACGAACCCGTATTGCCAGCCGACCTCCTTGATCGCGTAGCCGAAGATCGGCGGCCAGACGATGCCCGAGAGGCTCTGGCCGCTGGCGACGATCCCCACGACCATGCCGCGGCGGCGTTCGTACCACCTGGAAATGTTGGCCATCAACGGCGCGTAGAGGCTGCCCTGGCCGAGAAATCCGAACAGGACGAGATAGATGCCGTACAGCTCGATCTTCTCGGTGACGACGGTCGTCAGGATGGAACCCGCGGCGATGGCGGTGGCCGCGATCACGGGCAGCACCTTCGCGCCGACCCGGTCGAGCAGCCAGCCCATCATGATCCCGCCGAGGCCGCCGCCGATGAACTGGAGGGAGAAGGCGAGGGACGGCACTTCGCGCGGCCAGCCGAATTCGCTCGCCAGGTCCTTCATCGCGACCGCTATCAGATACAGGCTGCCGGAGCCGACGAAAATCAGCGTCAGCGAGGCGGCGAGGACGTAGAAACGGAATTTCAGCAGGGACTGAAGAGGATCGGACATTCGGGATTTCGCGCTTGGGTTTATGCGGTCTCTATAGCGCGAACCGGCCCCGCCCGCCCGTTAAATCCGCATGCGGCAAGCGCATGGCTCGCATGTGATGGTCGCGCTCAGTCCATTCGCGCCCGGAACCGGCAAACCCCGCCGCCCGTCACCGCCGCGCATTCCGTTTCTTCCACGACGGGATCGATCGAGAAGATAATCCCGCCGAGCGCCTCGACCATGCCGAGGATGGGCGCGCAGACCGGGCGGTCCGACGTGCCGTAGCCCTCGACGAACGGGCTGTTCGCGACGTCGAGCGTCATCTCGCCCGGCGTGTGCGGCCCGAACGTCCACGCGCCCCACCCCATGTCGGCCGAGAGATTGACGGCAGCGTTCAGGAATATCTCGCGCGCGGCGGGGCCGAGCTCGTGGCGGTAATGCTTCACCGACTGGCCGGAATGCTCGGCAATCGATTGCGCGAAGGCGGCGAACATCGTGTAGCGGGCGTCCTCGTCGAGCCGCGCGAAGGCATCCATGAACGCATCGGCCCGCATCAGGAACAGCCGGGTGTTGCCGTCCCGTAATTCGCCCAACGACGGGTCGCGCGATATGCGGTCGTAAAGACGGTTCGTGCTCATGGTGGCGTCTATATCACGAATCCCGGCGCGGAATCCTCTGGCCGGCGCGGCGATGGACTCATGCCTGCGAGCCTCCTACAGTTTTTCCAAGCGCAGCTAGAGGGAAATCGCCATGGCGACGAAGACCGCAGATATCGCGACTGAGGATTTCGAGTATGTACGCCACGGTAATCGGGGATTCGCCCTGCGGCTGTTCCGGCCCGCGGGGGACGGCTTGCATCCCGTCGTGATCGACATTCACGGCGGGGCGTGGTGCATCGGCGATCTGACAGACTGCCAGGACCGGGACGTCATGCTGGCCGAAAACGGCTTTGCCGCAGCGGCGATCGATTTCCGGCAGGCCGGGGACCGCTATCCGTCGTCGCTGGCCGACATCAACTACGCCGTCCGCTGGGTGAAGAAGAACGCGGCGGACCTCGGGCTCGACGCGTCGCGCGTCGCGACCTGCGGCCAGTCCAGCGGCGGGCATCTGGCGCTGCTGGCGGCGATGCGGCCCGACGACACGCGCTATGCCGAAATTCCGCTCGACGGCGGCGAGGGTATCGATGCCACCGTCCGGTGCGTCGGCATGCTGTGGCCGGTGATCAACCCGTTGTCGCGCTACCGGCATGCGCTGGCGGCGCGCGCGAGCGACAGCCCGCCCGGCTGGGTCGGCGACCTGCCCGAACGTCACGACAACTACTGGGGGGACGAGAACGCCATGCGCGAGGGCAATCCCGTGACGATCCTGGGGGCGGGCGAGAAAGTGCGAACGCCGCCCGCGATCTGGGTACAGGGAAGGCCCGATCCGGTGCACGACTATCGCGACCCGGATTACGACGGCGACCTCAACGAGCCCGAACGACTCGCCGCGCTCTACCGGGCGGCGGGCGGCTCGTGCGATGTCGCCTATATCGAACAGGAGGGCCGGAGCGGGCCGTCGTCGGTCGAGCCGCTGCTGCCGTTCTTCGCGAAGCATCTGGCGTAGGGAGCGGTATGCGCGTCGGCACGGGATTCCGGCTTGCGCCGGAATGGCGCGACAGGTTTCCGGCCGTCGTATTGAAAAAATCGTGCGTCTTGAAGCTGGACCCCGGCACAAGGCCGGGGTGACGCTTGTGAGCGTATATTTTACCCGGGGCGCAGTTTGCTCCGGTTGTCATC
>JAYQUR010000032.1:0-17153 GCA_038148075.1 Alphaproteobacteria bacterium
CCGCACATCGGCGGCAGCGCGGAAGAGGCGCGGCTCGAGATGGGCCGCGCCGCCATCGCCGGAATAGAGGACAATTTCGTTCCCGCGCCCGGCGTCCATCCGTTTGACTGACAACTTCATCCCACACACCTCGGCATGATATCCGCGCTTGCCCGCAAGGGCCGCCAGGTTCTGGAGGACCCGGTTCTGCGCCGTTGGCTGCTGCGCCGGGCAATCGGACTGGAACGGGGACCCACGCCCTACGTGCCTGGCCGACCTCCCTACCTCGCGGATGCCGATCTTGCCCCGAAGGGAACGCCCGTATGGGCCGGTGCCGAGCGGAGGGAAACTCCGCCGCCGTCTTCTCCGATCGTCATCGAACTGGCGGGCGAGACCATGGAGCTTGCGCCCGACGATCCCGGCCATCTTTTCAACCACCGATATGAAGATCTCGAAACCATGCTGTCGGCCCACCGGTTCGCGTGGCTTCCGCTTCCCGGCGGGAATCCCCTGTCGGGCTGGGTCGACGTTCTGTGGGAGAGCTGGCGGAAAAAACACGGCGAAGAAGAAGAAGGCTGGCCCTGGCACCCCTACACCGCTGCCGAGCGAGCGATCAATATCATCGACTTCGCGCGCATCCACGGGCTACCGGGAAATGCCGACGCAACCGTGCAGCTCCTGGCCAAGCATGCCCGTCTCATCGCCGCGTCGCTGGAATATTTCGGCGATCACTACACGTCGAACCATCTTTCCAACAACGGGCGCGGCCTGTTGAAGATCGGATGCGCCCTGAATCTGCGGGAATTTGCTGCACTGGGCGCGCGCATCATGGCGGCGGAAGCGGACCGGCTGTTCGGCGGGTCCGGTCTGTTGCGGGAGGGCTCGGCTCACTACCACCTGCTGCTCACCAGAAACTATATCGATGGTTGGCAGGAAGCGGCCCGTTTCGACCTGCCGGAAACCACGGTTCTCAAATCGACCGCGCAGCGCGCGCTCACCGCGGCGCATGTACTTTCGCTTCCGGGCGGCGTCCCCCTTATCGGCGACATATCTCCGGACTCCCCACCAGACTTTCTCGAAAGCCTGAGCGGACGAGACGTCCCCGGTTGGCTCGAGACGCTGGACGCCGCACGACGCGCTCCCATCGACGAGCTGATGGCATTAGACCCGGACTCTTCCTGCGCGCAGGCTGCCGGCGACGGTTGGCACCGGTTCGGCAACGCACCCTGGTCGGCGCTCGCGTTCGTGCCCATCGACGGCTGGGCGCCGATGCCCGGGCACGGACATCGGGATGCAGGCGGTTTCGAACTGCATTGGCAAACGACGCCGGTCCTGACCGACCCGGGACGCGGCAGCTATCGCGACACCGCGGAAGACAATTTCTATGTCTCGGCGGCGGCGCACAACACGCTCCTGATAGACGGTGAAGGACAATCCCCGGCCAACCGGCCTTATTACGGCGACCGGTTCCGTACCGCTGTCGCGGGCGCGCGCCCGGAAATGTCGGCGACACGCTCGGGAAAGCGTCTTGTGCTTCCCGGATATAGCCGGCTAAAGGGAATCGAGGAAGTCTCCCGGGAATGGCGCTTTGACGATACGTCCGTCGAGATCGTCGACCGTATCGAAGGTCGCGGCTCCCGGAGGATACGCCGACAGTTCTGTACGCCTCTCGAAGCGGCGCCATCCGGAACCGGGGCGGTTCGGCTGTCGGGCGATGCGTCGTTCGAGATAAATTGCGGCGGCGCGGTGAAAGTGAAAGACATCGTTCGCTGGCATGCCTACGGCCGCGGCCAACCGGGAAACCAAATCATATCCGATCGCCGCGTCGAGCTGCCCGCCGAACTCACCACCACATTACGCCGGATCTGACGTGGAAGGCACGCCGCAAACAACAATGGACGACGTGTCGGTTGTCATTCCGGCATATCGCGCAGCGGGAACCATCGAGCGGGCGCTGCGCAGCGTCGCCTCGCAGACTCGCCTGCCGCGGGAGGTCGTCATCGTCGATGACGGCTCGGAAGACGGCACGCTCGAACGTGCGAAAGCATTGGAGAGCGAGATGGCTCCGGTGTCGCTTAAGCTTTTCCGTCAGGACAACGCAGGGCCCGGGGCCGCCCGGAACCGGGCAATCGCGGAGTCTTCAGGTGCCATCCTTGCTTTTCTCGATGCGGACGACGAATGGCTGCCGAAAAAGCTCGAACAATCGCTTCGTCACCTGGCGTCCGGGAACGTCGCGCTCGTCGCGCACAACATTACTGTCCAGGACGGCAACGCGACGCAGGAATTCGATTGCGCACAGCACCTTCGGGAAGGCACCGATGCCTTCGTCGCATTGTTCAAGCGAGGCTTCATCTCAACAGCGACGGTCGTGTGCCGCCGCGACGCGGTGGAGGCCGCGGGCGGTTTCGACCCGACGCTTCGATCAGGACAGGACTACGAACTATGGTTGTCGATAGCGCGTCGGGATCCTCGACGCATCGTCGTTCTGGACGATGTTCTCACGCGATATCACGTGATGCCGGGCAGCGTCTCCAGCCACCTGGAACTCAGGCGCCGAGCGTCGCTCACGATAGCAAAGCGCCATGCAACCGGACTACGGAATCGCACGGTTTGCCCCGCATGCATACTGACCAAGCGAGTGCTGATAATCGCCGCCGAGTGTACCATTTCGCACGTCCGGCGCGGCGCGGGGTTGTCTGCCGCTCGTGTGCTGGCGTTGCTTCCATTTGATCTGGCAAGCGCCCTTTGGCGTCTGTGGCAACCTGCTCCCGACGGCCGACCGACGGCGGGAAAACAAACATGACACGGATCGGGCGGTATTACCGGATATTCGGATTGGCGGCGTCGATCATCGCGATCACGGCAGCGCTGGCACCTTCCCATGTACCGATTGAGTTGCTCCGAACGCTGGTTTTCGCCCAGATCGTCTGGACGGCGATATCGCTCGTTCCCGACCGCGAACGCCTCGCGATCATCTCGCCGCTTTTCCTGCTCGCGATCGTCGGTCTGATTTTCTACGCCGTCCTTCCACTCGCCTACTCAACGATCGAGACCCCCAGATATGCCTATCCGGAGCAACACGCCAGATATCTGACCTATCCGGGTTCCCGGGCGGAATATCTCGTTCTCCAGTTCGGGTCGCTCTGCCTGTATGCGGCGTCCTGGATCAGGCCGGGCGACGGAATCCGCGAAACGATCTCGGGCGGTTGGGCCGGAAAGACGCATCGAATGGTGGTGACCGCAGCGCTCACCCTGACGGCGATGTGCGGCGTGGCTTTCCTCGCCGATGCCCGTTGGGGCATATCGCTGGACAGCGTGCTGTGGGCGGTGCCTCCGATCGGGTTCTTCTCCCTCGCGACGGCGCTTCTGTTTGCCAAGGGCGCCGGTCGCTGGGCGGTGATCGTCGTCATCGCGGCGACACTTATATTCCTCGCCGAATTCGCGGCGCTCCATCTCGCCCGGTTGCCGATGGCGTTTCTCGGCTTTGCGGGGCTTTCCGTCATCGCGACCTCGAAAATCCACCGAAAACAGATTGTCGCCGGCGTCACGATCGCCGCCGTCGCGGTTCCACTCATCGCGATCGGCGCCGTGTCGTATCGCGCCCACTCCAACTCAGGGGCAGCGCTTTCGCTCGATACGTTCACACTGCAGGTCGAACGCAAGATCCTCACCCGACAGGCCGTTTCCGCATGGTGCTTCGAACAGGCGCGCAAACGGCATTGGAATGACACCGAAAACCGGCGGTACTTCGGCTTCGTCGCCGGCCTCGTCCCGAGGGCGGTCTGGCCCGACAAACCGAACCTGTCGCGGGGGGCGGAATACGCGGTCAAATATTGCGGCGCGCGCATCAACAGCGAAAAGATTCATGCCGAAGCGCTCACGCTTCTCGCGGAACCGGTGATCCAGGGCGGCAAATACGGGATCATCGTCGGCGAGATTTGTCTGCTTGTCATTCTCGGCGTCGCGTCACTGCTGTTCTTCCGAACCGGAGTCGCGGGGTTGGCCACGGGGATTGCGCTCCTGCCGTGGCTTACGTCTTTCGAGCAGCACATGGCATTCTATGTCGCGAATTGTACGAAGATGTTTCTCGCCATGCTGCCTTTCGCGATTGCCCTACACCTGTTCCTCAGGCAGGTGCAAAAGAACCCGAAGTTGAGGCCTGAACAATGACGTCGCCCGATTTCAAAAAAACTTCTACGCGCGTGGTAATCAATGCCCTACACGCCAAGAGCGGCGGCGGCGTCACGTACCTGCGCGGGATCCTCGAACATTTCGCAGCGGATCAGGATCTCGAGTTTCACCTTTTCCTGCATGAAGACCAGTATGAGCTGTTCGCGCCGGTACCGGATGGGATTCACCTTCACCTTCTCGATTTCCGCGCGAGCTTCCTCGGGTTGCTGATCTGGGAGCAGCTTGCGTTCCCGATGCTCGCGAGGCTGATGTCCGCGGATGTCACGTTTTCGCCCGCCAACTACGGCCCCCTATTCGCGCCGCGAACGGTGATCCTGTTGCGAAATGCCCTTTCGGTGGTTGGCGGCGAACGCCGTTTCAGCAAACGGCTATACTGGGCAGGCGTCGCGATGATTACCCTGCTGTCGGTAATCGGCAGCCGCCGGACGATCGCAGTGTCGGACTTCGCGCGGCGCCAGTTGACGTTCGGCATCGAGCGGTTCCGCCGCCGGCGCACGGCGACGATCTATCACGGCGTAAACCCCGTTTTCCGGCCGCAGCGGCGTCCAGACGAGGAAAATCCGTTCCTGCTGGCCGTCGCGGACATATACGTGCAGAAGAATCTGCACGGGCTCATAAATGCCATGCCCTCGGTCCTGGAACGGTTTCCAGAAATTCGACTCAAGATCGCGGGCCGTCCGATCGACGACGATTATTTCGAAGACGTGCAGGCACTCGCCATCCGGCACGGAATCGCCGACCGGATCGATTTTCGCGGGTACTGCACGCAGGATCAACTCATCGACCTGTACAGCAGATGCAAGATGCTGGTCTTTCCGTCGACGGTCGAAACCTTCGGCAATCCCCTCGTCGAGGCGATGGCCTCCGGCGTTCCGATCGCCAGTTCGAATACCTCCGCAATGCCGGAAATCGTCCAGGACGCGGCGATCCTGTTCGATCCGCTCGATCCCGAGGAAATCGCCTCGACCCTCGTGAAGCTGTTGGAAAGTCCGGAAATGGCGGCACGGTTGTCGGAAGCAGGGATCGAACGCGCGCGCAATTTCTCCTGGGAACGCACGGCCCGCGAAACGTGCAAGATCCTCAAGGAAGCCGCCGCCAGTGCCTCTCCCGCGTGACATCGTTTTCGTCGGCGAGGATCGGACCGGCTCCCGGTCGCCGCAACGCGTCCGCACAATTCGGGGTCTGGGAATCGAGGTCGATTTCATCCGATCGCATCCGGAAGACGAAAAATACGAAACGCCGCCGTCGCTCTCTAAGCGGATACGGTATCGCCTCCGTCGACCGGCGGACACTGCAGGGGTCAATGCCGCGCTGCTCTCGCGGCTCGGTTCGCGACCGCCGCCGGACGTGCTTTGGATCGACTACGTTCTGACGATCCGCCCCGCAACATTTTCACAGCTGCGCGCAACGTGGCCAAAGACGAAATTCGTCTGGTATTCGGAAGACGATATGATGCGGCCCCGAAACAGTTCGGTGTGGCTGGAAGCTTCCATCGGTTTTTTCGACCTGTGGCTTACGACCAAATCGTTCAATGCCCGTCCCGAGGAAATACCGGCGCGCGGCGCGCGGCAGGTGATGTTCGTCGGCAATACGTATGACGAGACCACGCACCGGAAACCCCGCCTGTCGGACGACGACAAGCTTCGATTCGGAAGCCAGGTCAGCTTCGTCGGCACCTACGAAGCGGATCGCGCAAGAAGCATCGCCGCGCTCGGGCGCGCGCAAATTCCCGTCCGCGTCTGGGGGAACGGGTGGCCTGCCGGCGGCGCTATGAAGGGCGTGCAGGTAGAGCGACAACCGGTCTACGGCGACAGTCTTGCCAAAGTATACGCCGCGAGCGCGATAAATCTTGCGTTTCTCCGCAAGGCGAACCGCGATCTCCAGACCTGTAGGACGATCGAGATCCCTGCCTGTGGAGGCTTTATGCTGCACGAACGAACCGCCGAAGCGGCCGCGATACTGGCGGAGGGCCGCGAGGCAGCGTACTTCGCGAGTGATGACGAGTTAATTTCCGAATGCCGCCACTGGCTCGACCGGCCCGATGAGCGCTCAGCTATCGCTGAGGCGGGAAGACAGCGCGTCCATTCCGACGACCGCTCTCATCGACATCTGCTGATGAGGACATTCGAATCTTTGGGCATCGCGTGCTGACATGCGCGTTCTGATGAATGCTGCCTCCGCGAAGCGCGGGGGCATCGTGACCTACACGCAGAACCTCGTTTCCTACCTGCGGGAACGGGACATCGACGTTATCGTCGCTGCGCCACCCGATTTTTCGTGTCCCGAACCCACTGCCCTGCTGAAAGTCCGAGCGGGCGATTACGCGCCTTTCAGGCGAATAGCATGGGAGCAGCTCGTCTGGCGCCAGAGGGTTGCGCGGATCGCGCCCGACGTGCTGTTCAGCTCCGCGAACTTCGGCATGTTGTACAGCCCCGTGCCGCAGGTGCTGCTGATGCGGGAAGGCGGCCTGTTCGATCACCTTTACCTGTCGCATATCGCGCCGGCGCAAGGAGTTCGCGTCCAGGCCGCCCGGCATTTCAGGCGGCGCATGATGTTGTTGTCGACCCGTCACGCACAGCATGTCATTACGCCGTCGCGCGCCATGCTCGACAGTTTGCTCAACTGGAATTCTTCTCTCGCGAATAAAAGCTCGGTCAATCATTACGGGGCACGGCCGGATCTGTTCAGCCGGCCCAAGCGGTTCCGACGTTGGCGCGGCGACGGCACGCTCAGGCTGCTTTACGTCTCGGTCTACTATCCGCACAAATGTCCGGGTGTCCTCTGCAATGCGGTAGAGGCGCTCCAGCGCGACGGCATCGCGGCGCATGCGACAATCACGATGACACTGGACGAGCTTGAGCGTACGCCGGGCGCCGCCCTGGACAGGGCGATCATGAAAGCGGCGGCCGCGTCGGGCGCGCTGACACTGGGCCAGCACCCCTACGATGAATTGCCTAACCTCTACGCCCAAAACGACGTCTTCGTCTTTCCGTCGGTCTCGGAGACATTCGGCCATCCAATGGTCGAAGCGATGGCGGCCGGCCTGCCGATTATCGCCGCCGATACCGCCATCAACCGGGAAATTTGCGGGGAAGGCGCGCTTTACTTCGAGCCTTTTTCAATGCGGGATCTTCTCGCCAAGCTTCGCGAGCTGGACGAAAACCCGGATCTGCGCCTGCGCGTTTCCGCGGCGGGACTGAAACAGGTTTCGTCAGCATTTACCTGGGAAGACCATGTCGACAGACTGATCGAAACGTTCGAAGCGGTAAGACGCAAACCTGGCCGGCGTCCGCGGTCGGCGGCCTAACAAAAGTCGAAGCCACGATTGCGCGCGGTACTGGTCAATCACTGCCATCCCGAGATGCCGCACGTTTGCGCCGTTCGAGCGCGCGAATTCGCGGGCGCGATGGCGCGGCGCGGCCACCGCATAGTCCTGCTGACGCAGACTCTTGAGCCGGACGGCAAGCCCGAACCGGTCGAATCGACGCTCGCCCGCCTCGAGGCGCACGACTGGATGAAGCCGTTCCGGCTTGCCTGCGCGCCGCGCGGTCACGGGCTACTCCGCGCGCAACGCGACGGGCGCTTGCCGCCACTCTTCGGAAAAGCCGTTGTCGGCGCCTACTATTTCGGAACCGGCTCGGTATTCCGGGATTGGGGCGCGGGGACCGACCCATATATCCCGATTATAGCGGAGCGGTTTTCGCCGCAGGTGGTCTGGGCAACGTTCGGCAACACCGAGGCGCTCAAAATCGCGCAACGGCTAGCTGCCGAAACGAACTGCGGCTGGGTAATGGACGTGAAGGATTATTGGAGCGCATTCGCGGGTCCCGCGCTCCGCGCGCATCTCGGAAAATCGTTTTCCAACGCGGTCGCGATGACCGCGCTTTCGGCCGGCCACACCGCAGATAGCCGACGTCTGCTTCCGGCCCGCCTGACCGAGAACGCCGTAGTCGTCCGCAGTGGCATCCCTGCGGAGATTCTTCCCTCGCCGGGACAGATAGAGGACGAGGTCGACCGCCGCAGGATCATCATATCCGGAGCTATTTACGACACCAAGTGGCTCGACGCTATTCTGGAGGGCGCTGCGCGAGCGGCCGAAACGCTGGGCATCGCGTTTTCCATCGAATATGCCGGCGGCGAGGGCCCGCTTGTCGCCGAGCGCGCGGCGCCGATCCGAGGGCTGGGCACTATCGTCGATCATGGATATCTACCGCTTGGCGATCTCGCCGCTCTGCAGCGAACGGCCCTGTTAAATGCGTTCGTCCGAAGCGGTCCGGGCTGGTTTCAGCACAAGATTTCGGAACTGATCGCCGCCGGCCGGCCGATTCTCTGCGTGGACGGGGCTGACCGGGAAACGCAGGAGTTTTGCGCGGATTACGGCATCCCACTTCACGGTGGACGGGACGCAACGGCGGTTGCCGAAGCGATCCGGCGAATCTTGCGCGAAGCGACGGTCCGGCCCCGTCCGGAGAGGTTGGCGCAATTGACTTGGGACAACCGCGTTGAAGCGCTGGAAAGTATTCTGGAAAAGGCCTGTCAATGAAAGTCGCTATCGGCGTGCACGGTCGCTTTCACGCGTTCGAGCTGGCCACAGCACTGCATGAACAAGGCGATTGCGACGTGGAAGTCGCAACGACGTATCCTCGCTGGGCAGCACGGCGTTTTCTACCCCCCGATCTCGCGGTTCGTTCGGCTAGCTGGCTGGAGTTCCGGCGCCGCCTGCACCAACGGCTTCGCCTGGGTCCGGCGCCCGACAGCGAGATCTGCAAAGCATTCGGCCGTTTCGTGGCCCGCGCGCTGCCAGCCGACGCCGACGTTTTCGTCGGCTGGAGTTCGGCGTCGCTGGAACCGATTACAGCTGCAAAGGCGCGTGGAATCCTTACCGTTCTAGAACGAGGGTCGACCCATATCCTTCATCAGCAAGATGTCCTCGAACGAATCCATGGAGAACAGGGCAGGCGTTTCTCGGGGATCCCGGGCGAGATCGTCGAGCGCGAGCTCGCGGAATACGAGGCGGCGGATATCATTGCCGTACCAACACCCTATGCGGCCGAAACATTCCAGAACCGCGGGCTCGAAAGCGACCGAGTTTTCGTCAACCCCTACGGCGTCGACTCAGCGGAATTTGCCTGCGGCGACCGACCGGTGCGGCGCCTGCCGACTATTCTTTTCGTCGGGACTGTCGGCCTCCAGAAAGGAGTACCGGACCTGCTCGCCGCCTTTGCCCGCCTAGGCGGGATCGCCCGGCTCCGGATCGTGGGCCCGGTGGATCCCGGTTATGCGCCTGCGCTCCCCGAAGGGGCGACGCTAGTTGGCGCTCTCGATCGTGCGGGCGTAATTGGCGAACTTCACGCCGCCGACGTCTTTTGCCTGCCTTCGCATCAGGAAGGTCTGGCCTTGTCGCTTTTGCAAGCAATGGCCGCCGGCCTGCCTGTGGTCGCCACCCCGGAAAGCGGCGCGAGCGCGGTAGTTGCAAACGACATCGAGGGGCTGATCGTGCCGGCGGGGGATGTCGATTCCCTTGCAGCTGCACTGACGCGGCTCTCGATGGATCCCGACCGCCGCCACCGGCAGGGCGCGAGCGCCTTCCGCAAAGCGTCCGAACTAACATGGTATGCCTATGGCAAAAGAGCGCTTGCAGGGTATAAAGCGGCGATTGGCAAGGCTTCGCCGACCTCGCCTGCCGCGTTGGGCCAATCCGATCACGGTATCCCGGCGCCCAAGAAATCCGAACTCCAGGACAGTCTGCGCCGCCGATGACTCCGGTCCGATCAGATTTCCCGACCGCAATACCCAAACCGGGGGATTCGTGCTTCGGTCTCGGGGTGACTGCATTTTTGGCGCCGGTCCTTCTCGTTTATGCCCCGCTCTCTATGGCAATCATCCTTCCCGCCGGCGTCGTAATTGCACTCTTGCCCGGTCTGCTAAGACGACGGCTTGCACTTCGCTTTGACGCTGCAACCACAGCGCTTCTGATTGCCTTCGTAGCGATCGCAGCGGCGAGCTATCTCTGGGCCTACCAGCCCACATCGACAATCGAGAAACTCCCGCGAACAACGCTTACGGTTGCGATGGGGCTTCTTTTTATCGCGAGCGCCGCGGCGCTGGAATCCGGCGGGGGGAAACGCGTTGCGACAGCGCTTGTCGCCGGCATTGCCGTCGCCTTTGTGGCACTGGCGCTCGAACGCCTTCTCGGCGGCGCGTTTCTACCCCGCGATATCAACGGCGGGGGCAAGAACGCGTTCCTAAACCTGTTCAACCGCCCGCTGTCGGTCCTTTCGATCATGGTTTGGCCCGCCGCCGCACATATCTGCCGAAACAAACCGGTTGCCGGGGGCGGTTTGATCGCACTTGCATTTTTCGGCTCGCTCTTTTTTCCCACCGCTGCTGCGACGCTCGCGCTGATCGCCGGCGCGGTCGCCTCATTACTAACTTTTTTCGCACCCAGGGCAGGCACCGCCCTGACGGCGGCGATTGTTGCCGGTACAGTCCTATTCGCCCCGGCTATCGAACGGAATCTTCCGCCTCCAAAGACCCTGTTCGAGGAGGCGGGCATTCCACGCTCGTCATACCACCGCCTCATCATCTGGCGTTTCGCCAACGAAAAGATCGACGAGCGGCCGATTCTAGGCTGGGGCTTCAACCAGTCGCGGATCATTCCGGGCAACAAAACAATGATAGATAAGTTCGAAGACGCGCTTCCACTGCATCCGCACAATGCCGCTTTTCAATGGCGGCTCGAACTCGGCCTGCTGGGGGCGCTGTTGGGAGCGGGCCTGTTCGTGGCTGCGCTGGAGCGTGCGCGCAGATGCGCGAATGCGCGGGTCGCCCGCAGTGCCGCTACCGGGGCGATAGCCGCGGCTTTCACGATCGCAATGCTCAGCTTCGGCGCCTGGCAGACATGGTGGATCTCGAGCCTGTTCCTGGTGGCAGGCTTTTGCGTTGCGGTATGCGGCGGGAAAGAGCCTTCCGACAGCGGCTGACCGATCCGCCGTCAACGCGCATGAAAATCCTTTTCCTCACCGAAAACTTTCCGCCCGAAACGAACGCGGCGGCGACGCGCGTCTACGAACGCGCGCTGTACTGGCGGCGCGACGGCCATGACGTCACGGTGATCACGTCGGCACCGAACTTCCCCGAAGGTCGCCTTTTCGACGGTTACCGCAATCGCTGGCGGCAAGTAGAGGACCGGGACGGCATCCGCGTCGTTCGCGTGAAGACGTTCATCTCCGCAAACGAAGGCGTCGCGCGGCGTACGCTCGACTTCGTCAGTTTCATGTTTTCCGCCGTCTTCTTCGGCCTGTTCGAACGCCGCCCCGACGTGATTTCCGCGACCTCGCCGCAATTCTTCGCCGCGGTCGGCGGCTGGCTGCTTTCGGTTTTCAGGCGCCGTCCGTTCGTCTTCGAACTCGGCGACCTCTGGCCCGCCTCGATCGTCGCGGTCGGTGCGATGAAACCGTCATTGCCGATTAGGATAGTCGAGAAGCTGGAGCTTTTTCTCTACCGACGCAGCGCCGCCGTTGCGGCGCTCACGCACGCGTTCCGGAACAACCTCGTGCGCCGCGGGATCGACCCGGCGAAGATCCGGGTGGTGCGCAACGGCGTCGACGCGCAGCGCTACGGCCCGCGCCCGCGCGACGCCGCGCTGGCCGGACAATGGGGCCTCGAGGGCAAGTTCGTCGTCGGCTATATCGGCACCCACGGGCTCGCCCATGCGCTGGAGAACGCGATCTTCGCCGCCGACCTGTTGCGCGACCGCGACGACATCGCCTTCCTGTTCGCGGGCGCCGGCGCGGCGCGCGACCGGTTGATGCGGGAAGCGGCGGATCTCGGTTTGAAGAACGTCGTCTTCATGCCGATGCAGCCCAAGGACCGCATGCCCGCGGTGTGGAGCCTGTGCGACGTCGCGCTGGTGCACCTGAAGGACGAACCGACATTTACCGAGGTCATCCCGTCCAAGATTTTCGAGGCGATGGCGATGGGCCTGCCGCTGCTGTTCGCCGCCCCGGAGGGAGAAGCGACCGAAATCGTCGCTTCGGAGCGCGCGGGCCTCGTCGTCGCGCCGGAAAACCCGCAGGCCCTCGCCGAGGCGGTGCTTCGACTTCGGACCGACGAGAACGAACGCAGGGCCCTTGCAGAAAACGCGCTCGCCGCAGCGCCGCGCTACAGCCGCGAACGCCAGGCGACCGAGATGATCGGCGTGTTCGAGGCCGCGATCTCGGGCCGGCCGGCGGCAGCGTCGTGAAAATCCTCGTCACCGGCGCCGGCGGTTTCGTCGGGACGGCCCTGACGCGGCGTCTCTGCGCAGCGGGACATGTCGTCCGCGGCTCTTTCCGGACGGATGCGCCGGTCCGGTCATGGATGGAGTGCGTGACGACGGGAGATATCGAAACCCACGGCGACCTTGCGGAACTGGTAGACGGCATGGACGCGGTCGTTCATCTGGCGGCGCGCGTCCACATGATGCAGGAAACGTCGGACGACCCGGAAGACGCCTACCGTCGCGCAAACGCCGAAACGACGGTGCGGCTGGCGGCGGCGGCGGCGGCGGGCGGCGCTACCCGTTTCGTGCTGATGAGTTCGGTCAAGGCAATCGGCGAGGCCACGGACGCGACGCCATACGACGAGACGACGCCCCCGGCCCCGCAGGACGCATACGGCCGCTCGAAACTGGCTGCCGAACGGGCGTTGGAGCAGTTCGCCGGGGGAGCACTGACGGCATCCGCGTTGCGAACGCCCCTGATATACGGCCCCGGCGTTAAAGCGAATTTCGCGGCCCTGATGCGCCTCTGCGCCTCGCCGGTGCCGCTGCCGCTCGACGGAATCAGGGACAACCGGCGCAGCCTCCTGTTCCTCGGCAACCTGACCGCGGCGATCGAACGAATGCTGACCTCTCCAACCGCCCACCGCGGCGTTTATCTGCTGCGCGACGGCGAAGACCTGTCGACGGCAGAGCTGGTCCGTCGTCTTCGCTTCTCGTTCAACCGCCGGACCGTTCGGCTGCCGCTGCCGGCTTCGGCATTGCGCGCAGCGGCCGGCGCTGCCGGCAAGAGCGCGGCGGCCGACCGGCTGTGCGGCTCTCTGCAGATAGACGACACGCTGTTCCGTCGTACTTTCGACTGGGCTCCGCCCTTCTCCGTGGGCCAGGGGCTCGCCGCAACGGCGAGCCATTTCCGCGCGCAACGATAACCGGGCCTGACCGGCCCGCGCCGCTCCCGCGGACAGAAAACCGGCGCGCGGTTTTCCCCTTCATCCGTCTTCCCGTTCCTTAACGTTCCCGGCTGTCGTCTTGTGGGCGAGTCGGACCGCGTGTGCTATTGTCCGCGCGGATTCTGACACATGCGAAAACTGTCCCGGCTATCGGATTACTCCCTGCGCGGCAGCCGCGCCAAGGTGGCGTTCGCCCATGACGTGACCATGGCGACGATATCGTTCCCCGTGTCGCTGTATCTGCGCGTGGGCGGCGATTTCGATTATTTCGATCCGGGCTTCGTCATTCAGGCGACGGCTGTTTTCGGGGTGATTGCCGCCCTCGTATTCTGGGCGATGCGTCTTTACGGCGGCGTGTGGCGCTACGCGTCGATGGAAGATCTCGGCGCGATCGTACGCGCCGTTACAGCAACCGTGCTGATCTTTTTCGCCGCGATGTTCCTCGTTTCCCGGCTGGAGTTCGTGCCCCGCTCGACTCTGGCGATCAACTGGCTGGTTCTGCTGGCGATGCTCGGCGGACCGCGGTTTCTCTACCGCATGTTCAAGGACCGGCGCGCCAGCGACGCGATCGATCGGGACGGCTCGCGCCGCATACCCGTACTCCTCGTCGGCGCCGGCGACGCCGCCGAAATATTCGTCCGCGCCATCAACAGAACGCGTCAGTCGGCCTATCAGGCCGTCGGCATGGTCGACGAAAAGGGCAGCCGGGTCGGCCGGAACATTCACGGCATCGAAGTGCTGGGAACCGTCGACGACATCCCCGAGATCGTCGAGCGGCTGGGACGCGAGGGCAGGCGGCCGCAACGCATCATCGTCACCAAGACGACGATCGAAGGCGACGAAATCAAGCGCCTGCTGGAAATATGCGAGAAGCTCGGCATGGGTCTCGGCCGCATGCCGCGACTGGACGATTTCCATAACGACATCGACGTCGCACCGCAGATCCGCCCGATCAACATCGAGGACCTACTCGGCCGGCCGCAGACGACGCTCGACCGCGACAGCATGGCGTCGCTGATCGGCGGCAAGCGGGTCCTCGTCACCGGTGCCGGCGGGACCATCGGCTCCGAACTGTGCCGCCAGATCGCGGCTTTCGCCCCGTCGTCGATCGCGCTGCTCGACAGCTCCGAATACCAGCTCTATTCGATCGACCTGGAAATCGGCGAACGCGCGCCCGACCTCGAACGTCATATGATCCTTGCCGACGTCCGCGACGCCGAACGGATCGCGCGCGTCTTCGCGGACGTAAGACCCGAACTCGTCTTCCACGCCGCGGCGCTGAAACACGTCCCCATGGTGGAGCTGCACGCGGAAGAAGGGGCGCTGACCAACGCCGTCGGAACGCGGGTGATCGCGGACGCGTGCTGCGAGCATGGCGTCGGCGCGATGGTCCTGATTTCGACGGACAAGGCGGTGAACCCCTCGAGCCTGATGGGCGCAACCAAGCGGATCGCGGAGAGCTACTGCCAGGCGCTCGATCTTGCGCGCAAGGATCGCGACGGCCCGCTCACGCGATTCGTGACGGTGCGGTTCGGCAACGTCCTCGGCTCGACCGGTTCGGTGGTCCCGCTGTTCCAGCGGCAGCTCGCCGCGGGCGGGCCGCTGACGGTGACCCACCCCGACATGACGCGCTACTTCATGACCGTCCGCGAAGCGGTGGAACTCGTCCTCCAGGCCTCGGTGCTCGGCGATGCGGACGGCTCCGATCAGGGCAAGATCTACGTCCTCGACATGGGCAAGCCGGTAAAGATCATCGACCTCGCCCGCCAGATCATCCTCCTCGCCGGACTGCAGCCCGACAAGGACGTGAAGATCGAAATTACCGGCATCCGGCCGGGCGAAAAGCTGTTCGAGGAAATCCTCCACGCCTCGGAAGCGCTCGTGCCGACGGACCATCCGGGCATTCTCCTCGCCGCGCCGCGCGCCGTCGATCTGGCGTTGCTACGTCGCGCGCTCGAAGAACTCTCCGCCGCGGCGACCGCCGGGCGTGTCGCCGAAACCAGGGCGATCGTCGAACGGCTGGTCCCCGAGTACCATCCCACTCAAGCTCAAACACCCAAAAGCGCCGCATCCGGCTAAGCGCGCACTAACGGAGGCATAATCGATGAACGACGTGGCTCCCGCCATCGGGCGGGCCCTGATATCCGTTTCCGACAAGACCGGCCTGGTCGGGTTCGCCAGGTTTCTCGCCGGGCGCGGCGTGGAAATCCTGTCGACCGGCGGCACCGCGCAGGCGATGCGCGACGCCGGCGTCGCCGTCACCGAAGTCGGCGATCACACCGGGTTCCCGGAAATCATGGACGGGCGCGTCAAGACGCTGCACCCGAAGATCCACGGCGGCATTCTCGGCCGCCGGCCCGATCCCGCGCATATGAAGGCGATGGCCGATCACGACATCGCGCCGATCGACCTCGTGGTCGTAAATCTCTACCCGTTCGAGGCGACCGTCGCCGGCGGTGCCGATTTCGAGACCTGCGTCGAGAACATCGACATCGGCGGGCCGGCACTGATCCGCGCCGCCGCCAAGAACCACGAGAGCGTCACCATCGTCACGGATGCGGAAGACTACGCCGCCGTCATGGAGGACATGGAGGCGAACGGCGGCGCGACGTCCGACGGCCTCCGGCGGCGGCTGGCCGGCACGGCCTACGCACGAACCGCCGCATACGACGCCGCCATCGGGCAATGGTTCGCGGAGCAGAACGAGGATCCGTTCCCGCGGCGCTTCTCGCTGTCCGGCACGCTGAAGCAGAGCCTGCGCTACGGGGAGAACCCGCACCAGAGCGCCGCTTTCTACGCGACGGCCGAAAAGCGCCCGGGGGTCGCGACGGCGAACCAGCTCCAGGGCAAGGAGCTGAGCTACAACAATCTCAACGACACAGACGCGGCGTTCGAATTGGCGGCCGAGTTCGACAGGCCGGCCGTTGCCATCATCAAGCACGCCAACCCGTGCGGCGTCGCCACCGGCGAATCGCTGGCCGACGCCTACGGCCGCGCGCTCAAGTGCGATCCGGTCAGCGCGTTCGGCGGCATCGTCGCGGTCAACCGGGCGCTCGATGGCGACATAGCGCGCGCGTTCGGCAGCATCTTTCTCGAAGTGGTCATCGCGCCGTCCGTCACCGACGAAGCGCGCGAGATCATGGCGGCGAAGAAGAACCTGCGGCTTCTCGAGACCGGCGGCATGCCCGATCCGGCCGCGGCCGGCCTGATGACCAAGCTGCTGTCGGGCGGCTTCCTGCTGCAGGACCGCGATTCGGGCCGCGTGTCGCGCGACGAGCTGAAGATCGTCACCAAACGCCAACCGACCGACGCCGAGATCGCCGACCTGCTGTTCGCCTTCACGGTCGCCAAGCACGTCAAATCGAATGCCATCGTCTACGCGAAAGACGGCGCGACGGTCGGCGTCGGCGCGGGCCAGATGAGCCGGGTGGACTCGACGCGCATCGCCGCCCGCAAATCGGAGGACGCCGCCGAGGCCGCGGGCGAGACCGAGGCGCTCGTCAAGGGCTCGGTCGTCGCGTCGGACGCGTTCTTCCCGTTCGCCGACGGTCTGATCACCGCGGCGGAAGCGGGCGCGACGGCCATCATCCAGCCAGGGGGCTCGATCCGCGACGAGGAAGTGATCGCCGCCGCCGACGAGCGCGGCCTCGCCATGGTGTTCACCGGCATGCGGCATTTCCGGCACTGATTTTATTGCGGTTCCGGCCCTCTCCCCCTCCCGGCCACCCGTGAGGATACTGGCGTTGGGTGGCCGGGAGGGGGAGAGGGCCGGT
>JAYQUR010000033.1:0-17108 GCA_038148075.1 Alphaproteobacteria bacterium
GTCGTGGCCACCGAGGTCAAGAGCCTCGCCGACCAGACCGCCAAGGCGACCGAGGAGATCGGCGCGCAGATCGGCCAGATCCAGGGCGCCACGGCTAACGCGGTCGAGGCCATCGCCTCGATCGGGCGGACCATCGATTCGGTCGCCGACAGCACACAGCAGATCGCCGAGGCCGCCGCCCAGCAGAAGGACGCAACTTCCGAGATCGCCTCCAGCGCCGCCAATGCCGCCGGCCGAACGCAGGACGTCACCGCGAACATTTCCGACGTCACCAACGCATCGGTGGAGACGACGAAGGATGCGGGTACCCTCAATTCGATGGCCGAAATGCTGATCGAGCAGACCGGCACGATCGATACGTTCCTCAACAAGTTCATGCAGGAGGTCCAGTCGTTCGAATCGATGGTGCGGGAGGAAAAGACCAGCAACCGGCATAAGACGGAAGGGACCTCCGGGCGGGATGCCGCCTGAGGCGGCCGGCGTCGGCGAAGCCTGACCGCGATGCAGGGCACGGGGAATGCGTTTGCCGGCCGTTAACGATCCGTTAACCTTAATGACGAACCTTCTGCGGAAGTCGCCCTATCGGGGCCCCGACCGGCATACGCGGGGCCCGCGATGCGTGAGGACGGCTCAAGACCGGCCGGAATTGACAATTAAGAAATGTTATATCATAACTTTTTAATATCCAACCATCGAGCCAAACAAGGAACCCGGATGTCCACCCCCACTTTCGCACGGATCCGCTTCGGCACCGCACTTGCCTGCCTGCTGACGCTGGCTGCGCCCGTACCGGCACAGCAAAGCTTTCCCGATTTCTCCGGCGAGATCGCCATCGAGATACAGGACGACTGGACCTACGATTCCGAGGACCGCTCGAAGCTCAACAACAACCTCTATCCGACGATCGAGCCGTCGGCGACGCTGCAGTTCACCCCGGAATGGTCGGCATTCGGCCATGCGGTGATTGAATCGATCGGCGATCCGGCCAAGTTCGAAAAACGGCATTTCGAGGATATCGGCCTCTACGTCCAGGAACTGTTCGTAGAATATTCGGGCGCCCGTCTCGGCGCGAAGGCGGGCAAGCTCGACGCGGGCTTCGGCATTGGCTGGGACAAGGCGGCGGGTCTCTACGGCACGGACTTCGCGGAGGATTACGAGACATCGGAACGGATCGGCCTGTTCGGCCGTTGGCGGCTCGCCGACGGCGAGAACGGATCGCACAGCGCGTGGGGCGGTACGTTCTTCAAGGACACGACGATCCTCAGCGAATCGGCGCTGCGCGGGCGCGGCGACACGCGGCGCGAGGACGGCGGCATCGGCAACACCGAATCGTTCGACAATTTCATCTTCGCGATCAACGGCGAGAAGGTCCCGCTGCTCGGCGAGACCGGCTATCATTTCTCCGTGATGCGCCAGGCAGCGGGCGTCGGCGCAACCGCCGACGAAACGTCGATAGCCGCCGCCGTGTTCACCGACGTGGACATCGGAAACGGCATCGTTTTCACCCCTCTCCTCGAAGGCGTCCGCATCTCCAATGCGGGCGGCACCGAGACCGAGGACAAGGAATATCTCGTCCTGTCCGGCCAGCTGGCGTGGAAAGGCTGGAACCTGGCCCTCGCCCACACCTGGCGCACCACCCAGCGAAACAATGCGGCCGACGATAACGACACCCACTTCCAGGTGTCGGCGGGCTACGCGTTCGATTTCGGACTTTCGATCGATGTCGGCTGGAAAACGGTCAATGAGGCAACCGCGGAAACGCGTACCGTGGGCATCAAGGCGGGCTACACGATCCCGTTCTGATCGGCCGGATTGACGCACGTGCCAACGAGGGCTTGTCTGTTTCCGCAGTCCGCGTCATAAATTGCCTGCACAGGGGAGATGGCCGATGACCGAAAGAACCTTCGAAACCACCGTTGCAGCGCGCCGGACCGTTGCGCTCGTCCCGGCGCTTGCCGCCCTGCTGCTGGGTGCGTTCCTGATTCTCGGAACGGGCTTTGCCCATTCGGAAATCGTTCATAACGCCGCCCACGACGCGCGGCACGCCTTCGCCTTCCCCTGCCACTAAGGCGAGCGTTGCATCATGTTCCGGCGGATTTTCCTTACCGCCCTGCTCGCCGGCCTGATCGGCGGAGCAGTCGTATCCGTGGTCCAGGAATTCACGACCACGCCCGTCATCCTCCACGCGGAGCAATACGAGAACGCGGCGCCCGATAGCGGCCACCGGCACGGCGCGCTGCGTCAGGGCCTTTCGCTCTCGTCGCCGGCGCTCGCGCATGGCGAAAATGCGACGACGCCTGCGGAAGCCGAATCATGGGGCCCGGAAAACGGCATCGAACGCACGCTGTATACGACGCTTGCCAACGTGCTTGTCGGCGTCGGTTTCGCCCTGTTGCTGACGGCGCTGTTCGCCCTGCCAGGCCGCGCGGTGGACGGACGGACCGGCGTGCTGTGGGGTCTCGCGGGTTTCGCCGCGTTTACGCTGGCGCCCTCGCTCGGCCTGCCGCCCGAGGTACCCGGATCGATGGCGGCCGAACTCGGCGCGCGCCAGGGCTGGTGGTTGCTTTGCGTCGTCGCGACGGCAGCCGGGCTGTGGATGCTGGTTCTCAGGAAGGGTTCGATCTTCATCGCGGCGGGACTCGCACTGCTGATCCTGCCGCACGCGATCGGCGCGCCGCAGCCGGACAGGATCGGCGGCGGCGTCCCGCCCGAGATAGCAGCGCATTTCGTTGCAGCTTCGATCGTCACCGCGGCGATCTTCTGGTCCGCGCTGGGATGGTTCGCCGGCGCCTTCTGGAAGAAGTTCGAAGCGTCCGACTGACCGCTCGGCGCCGCTGAAAATCATTTCTCCCGATTACTGACCGCCGCTTCGGCGAAGGTCGCCATGCCGTTGTGCGCCGCCACTGCTGCGCGCAGAACCGGCAGCGCGACCAGCGCGCCCGACCCCTCGCCCAGCCGCATGCCGAGATCGAGCAGCGGCGACTTGCCGAGCCGTTCCAGCAGACGCCGGTGTCCCGGCTCCGCCGACACGTGACCGGCGATGCAGTGGTCGAGCGCGCCGGGGCGTATCTTTTCCAGAACCGAGACTGCCGCGGTTGCCACGAAGCCGTCGAGCACGACGACGGTGCGGTTCGTCCGGGCGGCAAGTGCCGCGCCCGCCATCGCCGCGATCTCGCGCCCGCCGACGCGCCTTAGCGCCTCCAGCGGATCTCCGAGCGCGGCACCGTGGACCGTCATCGCGTCCGCGATCACGCGCGCCTTTAGCGCCACGCCCTCCCCATCGAGCCCGGTGCCGGGTCCGGCCCAGTCGGCCGCCTCTCCGCCCCATAGCGCCGTACACAGCGCTGCTGCAACGGTCGTGTTGCCGATCCCCATTTCGCCGACGATCAGCGCGTCGGCCTCCGGTCGCACCGAGTCGAAGCCGCGCCGGAACGCGGCGGCGCACTCTGCTTCGCTCATTGCAGGTCCGGCACTGAAGTCGGCGGTAGGTGTCTCCAGATCGAGCGCGACGACATCGAGCGTCGCGCCGGCAGCGGCCGCGAGCTGATTTACCGCCGCGCCGCCCGCCTCGAAATTCGCAACCATCTGGCCGGTGACCTCGGCCGGAAAGGCGGATATGCCGCGCGCGGTTACGCCGTGATTGCCGGCGAAGACGACCGCCTGGACATCGTCCAGCCGCGGCGGATGACGCCCCTGCCACTCGGCGCACCATGCAGCGAGATCCTCCAGACGACCCAGCGCGCCGGCGGGTTTCGTCAACTCGGCATCGCGTGCCTCGGCCGCCCGGCGCGCAGCCGGATCCGCGACCGGAAGATTTTCGAGCGATTTTGCGATATCCTGATACTGCACATTTGCCTCCGCAGTTTGGCGCCCACCCTTAGCAGGTCGAACGGGACATGGCACCTTCAAGCGATACAGACGGCGAGACCGGAATTCTCGGCGACATTTACCGTTGCACCGTTTTCTTGACACGGCTTCCCGCGCCGCCGTGGCCGGCCGCCCAGCGCGGCTCGCTCGCCGAAGCGTCCTGGGCGTTCGCGATCCCGGGAGTCGTGGTTGCGACCGTGGGCGGGCTCGTCTACGGGGCGGCGGACATGCTTGCCTTCCCTCCCGCGGTCGGGGCGTTGATGGCGCTTGCCGCCATGGCGATCGCGACCGGCGGCCTGCACGAGGACGGGCTTGCCGATCTTGCCGACGGCGCATGGGGCGGCGGAACGACCGAACGCCGGCTGGAGATCATGTCGGACAGCCGCATCGGCACATACGGAACCGTCGCGCTTATCCTGTCGTTCGGCTGCCGCGCGGCGGCGATTGCAGAGATCGGCGAGCCCGGATTCGTCCTCGGCGCGCTGGTCGCAGCGGCGGCGCTCAGCCGCGCGACGATGCCGGCGATCATGGCGCTGGGCAGGCCGGCCAAGACGAGCGGTCTCGGCGCCGGCGCCGGCAAGCCCACGGGCGCGACGTGGGGCGCGGGCGCGGCCGTCGCGATCCTGGCCGCAATCCTCGCGGCGCCGGCGGGAACCTTCGGCGCGGTCGTCGCGGCGGGAGCGGCGGCAGCCGTCTGCGCATGGTTTTCAACGCGGAAGCTCGGCGGCTACACCGGCGACACGCTCGGCGCCGTGCAGCAGGTAGCGGAAATCCTCGCGCTGGCCGCGATCGCCGCGGCGCTCTCGCACCCGATGGATTGATCGGCGGTTACGTACCGGGAACCCGGTTGACGTACCCGACCCGCCAGCCGCGCCCGCCGATGTGATCGCACCGGGTCACCGACAGCGTATCGACGACATAACTCAATGCCGCTTCCGGCGCGCCGCCCATCGCCGCCGACAGGAACCCGCGAACGCTGCCCGAATGGATAACCGCGACGACGTTCCGGCCGCGCAGGCGATCGGACCAGTCGTGCGCGGCGGCGGAGACGCGCGCGGCGACGTCCGAGAAGCTCTCGCCGCCCGGCGGACGGATGTCGCCCGGCCAATTCATGTCGGCCGCGCGAATCTCGTCCCAGACCTCGGCGCTCGGCCGGCCTTCCCAGTCGCCGAAGTTCTGCTCGCCGAAACCGGGCTCGACATGAACGACCGCGCCGTCGATCCCGCGGGCGGCGAACAACGCGTCGAGCGTCGCCCGCGTACGGGACAGGTGCGTCACCAGCCACTCCGGGTCTTCGGGCAGCATGGCGGACAGCGCCGCGACCGTGTCGGGATCGGGCGGATGGATGTCGAGATCGAGTGCGCCGTAGACCGCCCGGCCCGGATTGACGGTGGGCGCATGGCGGACGAGCCACCAGCTCGTCGTGTCGCCGCTCATCCGCGGACCGCGCCGCGAAGCGCGGCCTCAAGGCGGTCGAACCCGGCGTCGTCCGGCGGCAGGCCGAAACGGAGCCATGCGGGATTGTCTGGGAAATGACGGACGTAGATACCTGCCCGGCCGAGCGCCTCGAACGCCCGGTATCCATCGGGCGCGACGGCGAGACGGAACAGCGACGTGCCGACGACGAGGTCGAGACCCGCCGCCGACAGAACCGCATCGAGGCGTGCGGCGGCGTCGGCGAGACGCTTGCGCGTTTCATCCTGCCAGGAAAGATCTGCGAGCGCCTTCCGGCCGATCTCCGCCGCTATCGTGGAGACCTGCCATGGGCCGAGCGCGGCGCCGATGGCTGCCGCCGTTTCGGGAGCGGCCAGCGCGAAGCCGAGACGCAGTCCGGGCAGCCCGTAGAACTTGCCGAACGAGCGCAGCGCGACGATGCCGGGCGCACCCGCCGCCAGCGACGGGGCGTCCCGCGTGTCGGCGAACGCCTCGTCCAGGACCAACACGCCGCCGCGCGCGGCCAGCCTTGCGGCCAGCGCACGCAGCTCGTCGGCGTCGGCGAGCGCGCCGTCGGGATTGTTGGGACGGGTGACGACGACGACGTCGGCATCCACAGCCTCGCCGGGCGACGCGATCTCCGCAACGTCATGACCGGCCAGCCGCCACGCGGGCGCATGCTCGCCGTATGTCGGCGACACGACGGCGACGCGCCCGGGCGGCCTTAACCTGGGAAGCATCTGGATCAGCGCCTGGGTGCCGGGGGCGGAGACGATGCAATCGCCCGCCGCCATGCCGTAGGCGGCCGCCGCGGCGTCGGCCAGCGCAGCAAGCTGCGCGCCGTCCGGCAGCCGCGCGAGATGCGCGGGGTCGATCGGCGCCGGATAGGGCCACGGGTTGATGCCGGTGCTGAGATCGACCCAGCCGTCCGCGGGCGCACCGAACCGCGCGGTCGCCGCCGCGAGGTCGCCGCCATGATAGACGGGCTGACAGACGGTGCCTGTCATGCGTCGCCCTTCAGGACGAGCGGCAGGCCGGCGGCGACGAACACGACGCGATCGGCGGCTGCCGCGACCGCCTGGTTAAGCCCTCCCTGCAGGTCGCGAAAATTCCGCGCCAGCGCGTTGTCCGGCACGATGCCGAGCCCGACTTCGTTCGAGACGAGGACGACCGGCGAGGCGGCGACGCGCAGTGCAGCGAGCAGCCGGTCGGTCTCCGCCGCGATATCCCGGTCGGCGGCAAGAAGGTTGCTGAGCCACAGCGTCAGGCAATCGACGAGGACCGGTTTGCCCGATGCGCCGAGGACCGCATCGGCAAGATCGAGCGGCGCTTCGACCGTCGTCCAGCACTCCCCGCGCCGCTCGCGATGCGCCGAGATGCGCGCTTCCATCTCGGCATCGTGCGCTTCGGCGGTGGCGACGTAGACAGGTTCGCCAGCCATCGAGGAGACGAGCGATTCCGCGTGCGCGCTCTTGCCGGAGCGGGCGCCGCCGAGAACGAGGGAAATTCGGGGATCGGACATGGCGCGCCATTATCCACCCGCGCCGGAGCGGCGCAACCGCTATGGCCTTGCCGCCGCCGCCTGCGCATAATCCGCGTCGCGACACACGACATCCGGGGAGACGGAACAAATGCCCTACGCCACCGCGACCGACGGCGTGAAGCTCTATTACGAGGAGGTCGGCGACGGCACGCCGATCCTGTTCATCCACGAGTTCGCCGCCGACTGGCGCGGCTGGGAACCGCAGATGAACCATTTCGGCCGCCGTCATCGCTGCATCACCTATTCGGCGCGCGGCTATCCGCCGTCGGACATTCCGGAGAACGTCGAAAGCTATTCGCAGGACATCGCGCGCGCCGACGCGCTGGCCGTGCTCGACCATCTCGGCATCGAGAAGGCGCACATCGTCGGCCTCTCGATGGGCGGCTTCGCGACGCTGCATTTCGGCCTCGCCTACCCCGACCGCGCGCTGTCTCTGACCATCTGCGGCTGCGGCTACGGGGCCGAGCCGGGCACGCGCGAAGAGTTCCGCGCGCTGTCGCTGAAAGTCGCCGAGAATTTCGAGACGCGCGGCGCGAAGGACTACGCGGAGGAATACGGCTCGCAGCACGGCCGCCACACCTTCATGGCGAAGGACCCGCGCGGCTGGCGCGAATTCGTCGACCGCCTGGCCGAGCATTCCGACATCGGCTCGGCGCTGACCCAGCGCGGCGTCCAGGCTTCGCGCCCCGGCCTGTGGGACCTGCAGGACGAAATATCCAAGGTGCCGGTCCCCGCCATGGTGGTCACCGGCGACGAGGACCAGCGCTGCCTCGTCCCCGGCCTGTTCATGAAGGAGCATTTGCCCAAGGGCCGGCTGTTCGTGATGCCCAACACCAGCCACGTCCTCAACCTCGAGGAGCCGCAGCTTTTCAATGGCGTGCTGGAGCAGTTCATCCTCGACGTGGAATCGGGCAAGGGCTGAAAAAAACGACCGGACCACGAGGGGTCCGGTCAGGCACAGGGAGGCTACCTGTCGGCCGGCGTGGTGGCGCACCGGCGCGAAGCGGCCATGCGAACGGCGGCAGAGGCAGCGGTCGCGGATGTCGCGGCGGCGGAACACCAGACGGGGTGGACGGTGTCCCACCGCCGGCAACGTCCCCCATGGCGGGGGTGCAGAGTCCACGGCACTTGCCGTTCGCAAGGGGACGATGCCGCCGCGCGGCGACGCGCCTGTTACGGCGGGATTAAAGTTTCGTGACGGGCGCTCAGGCGTCCTTCGCCGTCGGCAGTTCGTAGCCCTCGAACCTGTCGCGCAAATCCATCTTGAGGAGCTTGCCGGTCGCGGTATGCGGCAGTTCGTCGACGAAGACGACGTCGTCGGGTATCCACCACTTGGCGACCTTCCCCTCGTAGAACGCCAGCAGCTCCTCCCGCGTCGCGGTCCGGCCCTCGTTGAGAACGGCGACCAGCAGCGGGCGTTCGTCCCACTTCGGGTGCGCGACGCCGACGACGGCGGCCTCGAACACGGCCGGGTGGCCGACGGCGATGTTCTCCAGCTCGATCGAGGAGATCCATTCCCCGCCCGACTTGATGACGTCCTTCGAGCGGTCGGTGACGTGCATGTAGCCGCGCACGTCGATGGTGGCGACGTCGCCGGTAGCGAACCAGCCGTCGGCATCGTGGCTGTCGCCCTCGCCCTTGAAATATTCGCTGCACACCCAGAAGCCGCGCACCTTCAGCTCGCCGAAGGACGTGCCGTCGGCCGGCAGCGCGGCGTTGTCGTCGTCGACGATCTTCATGTCGACGCCGTAGCACGGCCGGCCCTGCTTCACCTGACGGTCGAAGCGCTCTTCGGCGGTCTCGTCTTCCATACCGTAGCGCGGCACGTTGACGGTGCCGAGCGGCGACATCTCGGTCATGCCCCAAGCATGCAGCGCACGGACGCCGTACTCCTCCTCGAAGGCGACGGTCATGGCGCGCGGCAGCGCCGAGCCGCCGACGATGCAGCGCTCGAACCCGTCGACGCGCTGGCCGGATTTCCGGAGATAGTCGATCAGCCCGAGCCACACTGTCGGCACGCCGGCCGAGATGGTCACGCGCTCGCCGACGATCAGCTCGTGGACGCTTTCGCCGTCCATCCTGAGGCCGGGCATGACGAGCTTGGCGCCGACCAGCGTCGATGCGTAAGGAATGCCCCAGGCGTTGACGTGGAACATCGGCACGACCGGCATCACGGAGTCCGTCGCCGACAGCGCCAGCATGTCGGGCGTCGTCGCTGCCCACGCATGGAGGACGGTCGAACGGTGCGAATAGAGGACGCCCTTCGGGTTCCCGGTCGTGCCCGAGCTGTAGCACATGGACGACGCCGTCGTTTCGTCGAGCGCTGGCCAGGCGTAGTCGTCGTCCTGGGCGGCGAGCAGCGTTTCGTAGCACCGGGCGTTGGGCAGGGTCGTCTCGGGCATGTTGGCTTCGTCGGTCATGATGACGTAGCCCTTCACCGACGGCACCTCGGGCGCGATCTCCTCCAGCAGCGACACGAAGGTGAGATCGGCGAAGACGAGCGTGTCCTCGGCATGGTTGAGGATGTAGGCGATCTGGCCGGAGAACAGCCGCGGGTTGACCATGTGGCAGATCGCGCCGGAGCCGGAGACGCCGTAATAGAGCTCGTAATGGCGGAAGCCGTTCCACGCCAGCGTCGCCACCCGGTCGCCCGGCCCGACGCCCGCCGCCGCCAGCGCCTTGGCCAGCTTCTTCGACCGCGCCTCGGCCTCGCGGTAGGTGTAGCGGTGGATCGGCCCCTCGACCGTCCGCGAGACGATCTCGGTCTCGCCGTGCCAGCGCGCCGCGTGCTCGATCAGCGAGGAGATCAGCAGCGGCTTGTCCATCATCAGGCCCTGCATGACGGACCCTCCCTTTGCCTGCCTGTTCTTTTGCGTTTAAACCGAAACCTATCGCCGGGACCGGCGCGTGACAATCTGGCGGGAAAACGGAAATGGGTTTCGAGACGATCGATCTCCGGGTGGAAGACGGCATCGCGCGGCTGACGCTGGACCGGCCGGACGCCGCGAACGCGATGAACATGGAACTGGGCTGCGAGCTGTTCGAAGCCGCCATCGCCTGCGACGAGCGCGACGACGTGCGCGCCGTGCTGCTGACCGGTGCGGGCAAGATGTTCTCGGCCGGCGGCGATCTCCGCTATTTCGCCTCGAAAGGCGACGAACTCGGCGCCGCGCTGAAGGAGCTGACCGGGCTGCTGCACGCCGCGATCGCGCGCCTGGCGCAGATGGATGCGCCGGTCGTCTGCGCAGTGAACGGCATGGCGGCGGGCGCGGGTTTCAGCCTCGCCGCGTCGTGCGACTACGTGATCGCCGCCGCGTCCGCGAAATTCACCCTCGCCTACACCGCGGCGGGCCTGTCGCCGGACGGCAGCGCGACCTGGTTCTTGCCGCGGCTGGTGGGCCTCAGGCGCGCGCGCGAGCTGATGCTGACCAACCGGATGCTGTCGGCCGAGGAAGCCCGCGAGATGGGCATCGTCGACCGGGTCGTCGACGACGAGCAGCTGGGGGCGGAAGCGCTGGAACAGGCCGAAGCCTTCGCGGACGGCCCGACCCGGGCCTACGGCGCGACCAAGCGGCTGCTGCAGGAAAGCTGGGCGAACGGGCTCGAGACCCAGATGGACCGCGAGGGCCGCTCCATCGCCGACCTCACCCGGACGGCCGACGCAAAAGAGGGCATCGAGGCCTTCCTCGCCAAGCGGAAACCCGACTTCACGGGCAACTGAGCGTGGCGGCGAATTTCTCCCTCCACGGCGAGGTCGCGCTGGTCACCGGCGCATCGTCCGGTCTGGGCCGCGCCTTCGCGGGCATGCTGGCGACGGCCGGTGCCCGGGTCGTGCTGGGCGCACGCCGCAAGGAGAAGTGCGCCGACGCCGCCGCCGAGATCGGCGCGGCGGCCATGGCGGTCGCGCTCGACGTCACCGATCCCGCGTCCATAGAGGCGGCGCTGGACGAAGCGGAGGCCGGTTTCGGCATCGTCACGGTGCTGGTGAACAACGCGGGCATTGTCGTCGATCGGCCCCTCGTCGAGACCGCGCCGGAAGACTGGACCAGCGTGATCGACACCAACCTGACCGGCTGCTGGCTTATGACGCAGGCGGTCGCGAAACGGCTGATCGCGGCGGAAAAGAAGGGCCGTATCGTCAACATCTCCTCGATGCTGGGCGAGACCGTCACCGGCCGGGTGCACGGCTATTCGGCCTCCAAGGCGGGTATCAACCAGCTTACGCGTACGACGGCGATGGAACTCGCCCGCCACGGCATCGCCGTCAACGCCATTGCGCCGGGCTATATCGAGACCGACCTGAACCGCGGATTCCTGGCGGGACCGGGCGGCGAGCGCATATCGAGGCGCGTGCCGCAGCGCCGTTTCGGAGATCCGGCCGATCTCGAAGGACCGTTGCTGTTGCTCGCGTCGCCCGCGGGCGGTTATATGACGGGCGAGATCGTGACGGTGGACGGCGGTCTCGGCCTCAGCGGTATGTAGATCAAGGCAGGCAGATGGACTTTTCGCTTTCTCCGGAAACCGAAGACTACCGCAAGCGCATCCGCGACTTCGTCGCCGCGCATATCCTGCCGCTCGAGGCAGACCGGGCGAATTACGACGAACACGAGAATATCCGCACCGACGTGCTCGAGAATATCCGCGCCAGGGTGAAGGACGCAGGCCTGTGGGCACTGCAAATGCCCAGGGAGCGCGGCGGCCAGGGGCTCGATGTCGCCGGCATGGCCGCCTGCTACGAGGAGATGAACCGGTCGATTTTCGGACCGGTCTGCTTCAACTCCGCCGCGCCCGACGACGGCAACATGATCGTCCTCAACAAGGTCGCGACCGACGCCCAGAAGGAACGCTGGCTGCAGCCGATCGTCGACGGCAAGGTACGGTCGTCCTTCGCGATGACCGAACCGGCCCCAGGCTCGGGCTCCGATCCGTCGGCGATGCTGACCCGCGCCGAGAAGAAGGGCGACACCTGGGTCGTCCGGGGGCGCAAGTGGTTCATCACCGGTGCGGGCGAGGCGCAGCATTTCATCCTGATCGCGCGCACGTCGGACGACGCGCGCAAGGGCCTCAGCGCCTTCCTGTTCGACGCCGACCAGCCGGGCTGGGAAATCCTGCGCCGCATTCCGATCATGGGCCCGGAAGAGCACGGCGGGCATTGCGAGATCGAGTTCGACGGGCTGGAGATTCCGGACGAAAACCGGCTGATGGAGGTCGGCGACGGACTCAAGCTGACGCAGATCCGCCTCGGCACCGCGCGGCTGACGCATTGCATGCGCTGGACCGGCATGGCGAAGCGGGCGCTGGAGGAAACCTTCGACTACGTCCGCGAAAGGGAGGCGTTCGGCGAATCGCTTGCCGACCACGAGGGCGTGCAGTGGATGCTCGGCGAGGCGGCGATGCAGATCGAGATCGGCCGGCTTCTGACCATGCGCGCGGCGGTCAAGCTCGATTCGGGCGACTTCGCGCGCAAGGAGGTCTCGATGGCCAAGGTCATGGTCTCCGAGACGCTGCACAAGGCGATCGACACCGCGATCCAGCTGCGCGGCGCGCGCGGCTATTCAAAGGACACGCCGCTCGAATGGATGTACCGCTACGCCCGGCAGGCTCGGCTAGTGGACGGCTCGTCCGAGACGCACAAGATGGTCCTGTCGCGCTTCCTGCTGAACGAAGGCCTCGATTTCTGGAGCTGGGACTGACATGCCGCTGGGACACTGGATTCGCGAAATGGCGGGTGCCGACGGCGTCGCCGTCGAGGACGGCGAACTGCTGAGCGGCGGCGCCATCCAGGAGAACCGGGCGCTCAGCGTCCGGATTCGCGGCGGCCGTTACGCGGGCGAGCACGAATTCGTCCTGCGTGCGGAACCCCTGTCGACATTGCCGGAAAGCCGTCCGCTGGAACAGCAATTCCACCTGATCGAGGCGGCGGCGGAAGCGGGCGTCACCGTGCCCGAGCCGATGTGGTACTGCGGCGACCGCACGGTCGCAGGCAAGCCGTTCTACATCATGCGGCGGGTCTACGGCGAGGCGCTCGGCGTCCGCGTCACCCGCATGGGGCCGCTCCCCGACATCGCGGCGGCGCTCGGCGGCGAGCTGGCGCGCATCCACACGATCCGGCCGCCGTCGGAGCGCCTCGAATTCCTCGAGCCTATTTCGGCGTCGCCGGCGCTCGACGCGGTGGCCAAATACCGGGCCTATCTCGACCGCGAGCCGGAACCGCATCCCGCACTCGAATGGGCGCTGCGCTGGCTCGAGCTCAACGCGCCGCCGTCGGGCGAGATCGTCCTGTGCCACCGCGATTTCCGCACCGGCAACTACATGGTCGACGACGGCGAACTGACCGGCGTGCTCGACTGGGAGTTCGCCGGCTGGGGCGATCCGCATGAGGACCTCGCCTGGTTCTGCGCGCGGTGCTGGCGGTTCTCGGGCCCGTCTCTCGAGGCGGGCGGCATCTCCGACCGGAGGACGTTCTTCGACGCGTACGAAAGCGCGTCGGGACGCAAGGTCGACCCGGCCCGGGTCGCCTACTGGGAAGCGATGGCGCATGTGCGCTGGGCGGTGATTGCGCTCCACCAGGCGATGCGTCACCGGTCGGGCCGTGAGCCGAGTCTCGAACTCGCGCTGATCGGCCGGCGGGTTGCCGAGCTCGAATACGAATGCCTCAAGCTGACGGGAGCGCTCTGATGCGGAACCGGCCCAACGCCGTCGAACTGCTCGATGTCGCGGAAAGAACCCTGTCGGACGAGGTCGCGCCCGACCTGACCGCGCGCCAGCGCTATCATGTCGCCCTGATCGCGTCGGCGATGGGCATCGCCCGGCGCGAGCTGGCGGGCGGCGTATCCCCATTCGACGGCGAGATCGACGAGCTTCGCAAGCTCTATCCGGCGGCTTCGCCGGAGCGCACAGAGGCGGCGCTCGACCGTCTGAACCGGCTTTTCGCGGCCGACCTTCGGGCCGGACGCTTCGACAAGGGCGGCAACGAGCATGACCGAAAGACCGCACTGGCGCTTTTGAGGAACGATGTCCTCGCCCGCCTCGCGGAGGACAATCCGCGCTACGCCAAATAGCGGTGCGCGGCCGACACCCCGCAAAATTTCATAGTTGCTCTGAATATTTCGACGGGATTGTCCCGGCCCGCAGCGTGTTACGTTCTACGACCCGATCGTTTCCGGAGGACCGGTCCATGAATAGACGCACCGTACTCTCGCTTTTCGCGGCGCTGGCCCTCGGCGCCGGCGCGTCTTCGCCAGCCCTTGCGACGCCATCGGTGGGAATGCCGGCGCCCGCCTTCGCCGCAACCGATGCGAATGGCGACTCGGTCTCGCTCGACTCCCTTCGCGGCAGAACGGTCGTTCTCGAATGGACCAATCATCATTGCCCCTACGTCGTGAAGCATTACGGCTCCGGCAACATCCAGGCGCTGCAGAAGGATGCGACGAGCGACGGCGCGGTCTGGCTGCAGATACTTTCCTCGGCACCCGGCCGCGAAGGTCATCTCGACGGCAGGCAGGCGGTCGCCAGGAACGCCGAGCGCGGCGCGGCGCCGAGCCGCGTACTGCTCGATCCGGACGGAGCGGTAGGCCGCGCCTATGCCGCCCGCCACACGCCGACAATGGCGATCATCGACGGCAACGGGACGCTCGCCTATTACGGCGCGATCGACAGCGACCCCAACTGGCACCCGAGTTCAATCGAGGGCGCGAAGAATTACGTGCGCTCGGCATTGGCCGATCTCAAGGCGGGGCGCACCGTGCAGGTCGCAAAGACCCGCGCCTACGGCTGCTCCATCAAATACGCGGACTGATCCCATGGCAAAACGCAAGAGCATCGAAATCGACGGGTTCGTTCACAAGAACCCGATCCCCAACGCGTCGCTAATCGGCAATATCCTGGTCTCCGGGATCATTCACGGCCGCGATACCCGCGAGGACAGCGTTCCGGAGACGATCGAGGAACAATGCGCGCTGTGTTTCCGGCACGTGAAGGACATCGTGGAAGCCGCGGGCGGGACCGTCGACGACGTTATCAAGATCACCGTGTGGCTCAAGGATCCCGCGGACCGTAAGGCCCTCAACGCCGAATGGAAGGCGATGTTCCCCGACGAGCACGCGCGCCCCGCCCGCCACACGCAGAAGCTCGACGACGACGCGATCACCATGATCCAGTGCGACTTCATGGCGGTGCTGTCCTAACAGCCGCCCCGTCTCGCCTCCGCACCGTCCCTTGAGCGCCATTCCCGGCGAGAAATCGGCGTGTTCGAATATTAGCACTAGCTAACTTATTTAGATTCGTTTTATATTATTAGCGGTTGCGATAATTCTCCGCTGCGGTAAGGTGAAGGAAATCCGCGACAAAAGCGGAAGTTCCGGTGGGTCGGATGAAGCAAAGGGACACTTCGAGAGGAAACGTTTTTCGCGCGCTCGCGATGAGCGCCGTCGTGCTGGCGGCTTTCATTGCGTCGACGGCGCCGGCATCTGCGAAGATTCGCGTCGTCGCGACCATCGCGCAGATCGGAGAGCCGCTCAGCGTCATCGCCGGCGGCCGCGCCGAGATACTGACTCTGATGGGCGAAGGAATCGATCCGCATCTCTACCGGCTGACGCGATCCGACGTCGCCAAGCTCACCCGCGCCGATCTCATTGTCTATAACGGGCTCCATCTCGAAGCGCAGATGACCGAGATGATGAAGCGCTTCGCCGCGCGCAAACCGGTCGTCGCGATCGGCGACGCGCTCGCCGGAAAGCGCCTGCTGCCGTGGGACGGCGGCGGCCACGACCCGCATATCTGGATGGATCCGGCGCTGTGGGCACAGGCGCTCGGCGTCGCCGTCGAGGCGCTCGCCGAAGCAGACCCGTCGAACGCGGCGCTGTATCGCGCCAACGCGAAAACCTACCTCGCGCGGCTCGCATCGCTGTCGGATCGCGCTCGCACCGCCATCGCGACGATCCCGACGGACGCCCGCGCGCTAGTCACGGCACACGACGCGTTCGGCTATTTCGGCCGTGCGTTCGACATCGAAGTACTCGCCATCCAAGGCATCAGCACCGAAAGCGAGGCCGGTATCCGCCGCATCGAGGAACTGGTTTCCATCCTCGCGGACCGTCGCATCGGCGCAGTGTTCGTCGAGACGTCGGTTTCCGAACGCAACGTCCGCGCCCTGATCGAGGGCGCCGCCGCGCGCGGACACCAGGTGCGCATCGGCGGCGCGCTGTTCTCGGACGCGATGGGTTCGCACGGCGAATACACCGGAACCTATGTCGGCATGTTCGATCACAACGTGACGACAATCGTCCGCGCCCTCGGCGGCGAAGTGCCGGCGCGCGGCCTCGGCGGCCAGCTCGCCGAAACGGAAGGCACCAGATGACCCCGCCCCGCCTGATACCGTTCGACGACGCGCAAGCCGCAACGGATAACCGCAACGGACCGCTGTCGATCCGCGGTCTCACGGTCGCCTATCGCGACAAACCCGCCGTCTGGGACATCGGGTTCGATGCGCCGGCAGATGCGCTGACGGCGATCGTCGGCCCTAACGGCGCGGGCAAGTCGACAATGATCAAGGCGGCGCTCGGCCTCGTGCCGGCCCTGGCAGGCGACGTGCGCGTCTTCGGCGAGCCGTTCAAACGCGGCCGCAAATCGGTCGCCTACGTTCCGCAGCGCTCCAGCGTCGACTGGGATTTCCCGGCTTCGGCCGAGGACGTCGTCGCGATGGGCCTTTACGGCGCCATCGGCTGGTGCAGGCCCGTCCGCCGCCGCCATCGCGAGGCGGCGCGGGGCTGTCTCGACCGCGTGGGCATGGCCGACTTGGCGGATCGGCAGATCGGCCAGCTCTCGGGCGGCCAGCAGCAGCGCGTCTTTCTCGCCCGCGCGCTGGCGCAGGGCGCGAAGCTCTATCTGATGGACGAACCCTTCGCGGGGGTCGACGCGGCAACCGAAAAGGCCATTGTCGACGTCATGCGCGATCTCCGCACCGGCGGCGCAAGCGTGGTCTGCGTCCACCACGACCTGCAGACCGTTGGCGACTATTTCGATCACGCCTTCATCCTCAACGTACGCCGGGTCGCGGCGGGACCCATCGATCGGGTTCTCACCGAGGAAAACCTGCAGAAGGCTTATGGCGGCCGCCTCGCCGCCACCGAGCTACGGGCGATCGCGCGCGCGGTCTGAACCGCAGGATGATAACCGAACTAATCCACATCCTTCTGTTCCGCGGCGGCTACAACACGTCGGCCGTCCTCGCGGGCGTCATTGCGCTCGGTGCAGGGGGCGGCGT
>JAYQUR010000034.1:0-16983 GCA_038148075.1 Alphaproteobacteria bacterium
GCCGCCCGTTCCGCCCGGGATGTCGTCGGATGCGGGGAGATCTCGGGCCGGGGGATTCGGGTATAGTGACGCGATGTCAGCCGATCCGAAGTCCGCGCCCGCCGCGCCCCGGCGTTTCGACCAGCCGGCACTTGCCGTCGGCCATCGCGGCGCGGTTCTCGTAGCCGGCGACGGCAAGCCCGAGGGGTTGCCGTCGCCCGCTGTCGCCGGGCGCCTGTCCGACGGCCTTGTGCCGATGGTCTGTCACGCGCCCGCCACCGCGCGCCGCCTGAACACCGCGCCGTTCCGCGCCCTCGACCTGCTGGAACTGTTCGCCTTCGTCCGCCCGGCGCAGCCGTGCCGTCCGACGCCGTCCGGGCTCGCCGACGCGCTGGAGCTCGACCCGCCCGGCGGGCTGGACGGAGAAGGCCGGCTCCTGCAACTCGCCGCCGGCGTATTGCTGACGGATCTCATGGGGATGGAACCGGGCCGCGACAAGGAGCTGGCGGCCGAGACGGCGCGCATGATGCAAGCAGCGGACTGGCCGTGGGCCGGCTTCGTGCTCCGTGCGCTTGGCGCCGAGATTCCGCCGGCGCTCGGCGGTCCCGCCAACCGGGCGCTCGAGGTCTGGCGGCGTTTACGCGAGTGGTCGGAATTCGCCCCCGAAGCGCCGCCCGGCAACCAGCCGGTCGGGGCGGACGAGGCGCGGGCGCGGCTCGCGGCCCTCGTCGGCAGCCACGCGGAAGACAGGCCGCAGCAGGCCGACTACGCCTCCGCCGTCGCCCAGGCGTTCCAGCCGCGCGACGAGATCGGCGCGCCCAATGCCGTGCTTGCCGAGGCCGGCACCGGCGTCGGCAAGACGCTCGGCTACATCGCGCCGGCAAGCTTGTGGGCGGAAAAGAACGACGGAACGGTCTGGATCAGCACCTATACCCGCAACCTGCAACGCCAGATCGACAGCGAACTGGACAGGCTCCATCCCGACCCGGCGATGAAGGCGCGCCGCGTCGTCATCCGCAAGGGGCGGGAAAACTATCTCTGCCTGCTCAATTACGAGGACGCCGTTGCGGGCCTGCGCGGCCGGCCGCAGGACGCCGTCGGGCTCGGTCTGATGGCGCGCTGGACGCAGTCGTCGCGCGACGGCGACATCGGCGGCGGCGATTTTCCCGCCTGGCTGGTCGATCTGGTCGGCGCGCGGAACACCGTCGGATTGGCCGACCGCCGGGGCGAATGCATCTATTCGGCCTGCGCGCACTATCACAAATGCTTCGTCGAGAAGACGATCCGGCGCGCGCGTCGGGCCGACATCGTCGTCGCCAACCATGCGCTCGTGCTCGCGCAGACCGCGACCGGCGGCATGGACGACGGACAGATTCCAACGCGCCTCGTCTTCGACGAGGGCCATCACCTGTTCGATGCGGCGGACAGCGCCTTCTCGGAGCATCTGAGCGGCCAGGAAGGCGCCGAACTCCGGCGCTGGCTGCTCGGTCCGGAAGAGGGGCGCAAGACGCGCGCCCGCGGATTGCAACGCCGCATCGAGGACGTCGCCGCGCTCGACGAGCGCATCGGCGAGCATGTCGACGCGATTCTGCATGCGGCGCATGGGTTGCCGGGTCCGGGCTGGAACCAGCGGCTCGCCGGCGGCAACCCGAGGGGGGACGCAGAGGTCTTCTTCGCGGAGATCCGCCAGCAAGTCTACGCGCGCGCGAAAGACGCCCGTTCTCCCTACGATCTGGAGGCCGAAACGGAAAGTCCCGTGCCCGGTCTTCTGGAGGCGGCGAACGAATTGCGGGATGCGCTGTCGCGGCTGATCCAGCCCATGCGCGCACTTGCCGAGAGACTGATGGTTGTGCTCGATGAAAACGCCTCGGATCTCGATACGCCGACGCGGAACCGGATCGAAAGCGTCTCGCGCGGCCTCAAGCGGCGCGCCGAAGGCGAACTGGACGCGTGGCGGTCGATGCTGGAGGCGCTGGCCGACGGCACGCCCGAGGAATTCGTCGACTGGTTCTCGGTCGCCCGCAGCCAGGGTCGCGATGTCGATATCGGCATGCACCGCCACTGGATCGATCCGATGCTGCCGTTCGCGCGCGCGGTGATCGAGCCGGCGCACGGCGTCCTCGTCACCTCGGCGACGCTCCGCGACGGCACCGGCGACGTCGAGGCCGACTGGCAGTCCGCCGAGGAACGGACCGGCGCGATCCATCTGGAGAACGCGCCGTACCGCGTGCAGGTCTCGTCGCCCTTCGACTATGCCGCCCAGACGCGCGTGATCGTCGTCAACGACGTCCGCAAGGACGACATGGCCCAGGTTGCCTCGGCCTATCGCGAACTGTTTCTCGCGGCCGGCGGCGGCGCGCTCGGCCTGTTCACCGCGATCACGAGACTGCGGGCCGTCCACGAACGCATTGCGCCGCTCCTCGAAGAGGAGGGCTTTCCGCTGCTGGCCCAGCATGTCGACCGCATGGATACCGGCAGCCTCGTCGATATCTTCCGGGCCGAGGAACGCTCGTGCCTGCTCGGCACCGACGCAGTCCGCGACGGCGTCGACGTTCCCGGCCGTAGCCTTCGGCTGATCGTGTTCGACCGGGTGCCTTGGCCGCGGCCCTCGATCCTGCACCGCGCGCGCCGCAAGGCGTTTTCGCGGTCCCGCTACGACGACCTGATCACGCGCCTGCGCCTGAAGCAGGCCTACGGCAGGCTGGTGCGTCAGGCGACCGATTGCGGCGTCTTCGTCATGCTCGACCCGATGATGCCGTCGCGGCTCGCGGGCGCGTTTCCCGACGGGGTTGAGATCCACCGCCTCGGGCTCGCGGAGGCGGTGGCGCTCACCCGCGACTTCCTGTCGCCGCCCGAGGCAGACGAATAGCTTGACGCGAGCCGCCCGGCTCACTACGAGGCTTGCAAACGAATGGAGACGACATGACTTCCATCTCACCCGAAAGCGCGCTGATCTACACGATGGTGATCGCGTCCGCCGTCGATGCGGAAATGACCGACGACGAATTGCTGCGGATCGGCCAGCTCGTCGACCGCATGCCGGTCTTCCGCGACTACGAGCCCGACAACCTGACCACGGACGCGGAGGCCTGCGCCGAACTGCTGGCCGGCGACGACGGCGCGGACGGGGCGATCGCCGCGATCAAGGCGGCGCTGCCCAAGCGGCTGCGCGAGACCGCCTACGCCTTCGCCTGCGAAATCGTCGCCGCGGATCTCCATGCTTCGCAGGACGAACTGCAGTTTCTCGAGGTTCTCGCCTACGATCTCGAGATAGATCCTCTGGCGGCCGCCGCCATCCAGCGCGGCGTTCGCGCCCGGCACACGACCCTCTGACGCATTCTTGACGGGGGGCTTCGCCCCGATGCAGGCGATATCTTCTTGAAATCGCCCGATTGATGCCCCATTTCCGCCCCATTCCGGCCCTAGCGTCCGGGTTGGGTATCGATACGGGGCTATTTCATGCGTCTTCGCGCTGCCTTGCTGTGCGCTTTCCTCCTGGCCCTGCCGGCATTGCCGGCGGCGGCGCAGACCGTTTCCGCGCCTGACGCGGCGACGCAGGCGGCGGACGGCAAGACGGTGATCGTGGACGTGCGGTCGCCCGGCGAATGGCGCCGGACCGGCGTCGCCAAGGATGCCCGCCGCGTAACCATCCACAACCCCAACGGCGTCAAGGCGTTCGTCGCCGACATGCTCGCTGCGCTCGGCGGCGACAAGTCGGCTCCCGTCTCGCTGATCTGCGCCAGCGGCGTCCGCTCCGAACGGGCGCGACGCATCCTCGAGGCCAACGGCTTTACGGCCGTGACGCACATTCCCGAGGGCATGATGGGGCGGCCCGGTTCGGGCCCGGGGTGGATCGAGCGCGGTCTTCCTGTCGTCCCCTGTCCGGAGTGCTAATATGTCCGTCATGACCGAAACGCTTCCCAACCTGCCCGGTACCGATCGTCCTGCGGCGATCGCGCTGGTCGACGACGACCGCAATATCCTCGCATCGGTCTCGATGACGCTGGAGGCGGAGGGCTTCGAGGTCCGCACTTACGTCGACGGCGAATCCGCCTTGCGCGGGCTAACCGCCAAGGGGGCGGATCTTGCGATCCTCGATATCAAAATGCCGCGCATGGACGGCATGGAACTGCTGACCCGCCTGCGCAAGCAGTCGAACATGCCGGTCATCTTCCTGACGTCGAAGGATGACGAGATAGACGAAATTCTCGGCCTCCGGATGGGCGCCGACGACTATATCAAGAAGCCGTTTTCCCAGCGGCTCCTGATCGAGCGCATCCGGACGCTGCTTCGCCGGCGCTCCGCGACCGGTTCCGGCGAGGAACAGCCTGCCGATTCCGAACCGCCGATCGTTCGCGGCGACATGCGCCTGGATCTCGACCGCTTCGGTTGCACGTGGAAAAAGCAGTCGGTTGATCTTACGGTAACGGAGTTCCTGATCCTGAAGTCGCTCGCGCAGCATCCCGGACACGTTAAGTCGCGCGATCAGCTGATGGATGCTGCATATGGCGAATCGATCTATGTCGACGACCGAACCATCGACAGTCACATCAAGCGGCTTCGCAAGAAGTTCCGTGCCGTCGATTCCGAATTCGCGGAAATCGAAACCATGTACGGCATCGGCTACCGGTTTCGCGAAAGCTGATCCTTTCGCGACCGGCACGTCTCTCTGACATGGGCGGGAGGTGGTTCTCGCCCCTGACGCGGCGAATTCTCGTCGTGAATGTCCTCCCGCTCGCGATTCTCGTGGCTGGCGTCCTGTATCTCGATGAATACCGAGACGGCCTCATCGAATCCGAGCTCGCCTCGCTGGAAACCCAGGCGCAGATATTCGCCGGCGCGCTCGGCGAGGGCGCGATCGGAACGCGTCCCGACGGCGGCCAGTTCGTCCTCCCGGAAGTTTCGACGCCGATGCTACGTCGCCTCGTTTCGCCGACGCGAACGCGGGCGCGCGTGTTCGACGCTACGGGCGCGCCGGTTGCCGACAGCCGGTTTCTGGTCGGGCCGGGCGGGCAGGTCGAGATAGAAGCCCTGCCGCCGCCTTCCGAAGACGGCGTCGCGTCGTCCTTTCTCGTGGGGATCTACGAAGCGCTGCTGTCGCTCCTCCCCGGCGGCCAGCCCGATCCGCCGCTGCCCGTCGAGCCCGGGCTGGACGCTCAGGCGTTCGCGCCGGCGGAAGCCGCGCTCGGCGGCACCGTTGCGACGGCACGCTGGGTTGCCGACGACGGAAATGTCCATCTCGGCGCGGCCGCCCCCATCCAGCGTTTCAAGCAGGTGCTCGGCGCCGTGCTCGTGACGGCGGATTCGGCCGAGATCGATACCGCTGTCAGGGCCGTGCGGTTCGATATCCTGCGCGTCTTCGCGATCGTTCTCGCGGTGACGGTAGCGCTCTCGTTCTACCTGGCCGGCACCATCGCCCGACCGGTTCGCCGGTTGGCTGCCGCCGCCGATATCGTTCGCGGCGGCCACGGCGAAGCCGACGCGATTCCCGATTTCACGCGGCGGCGCGACGAGATCGGCGACCTGTCCGCCTCTTTGCGAGACATGACCGATGCGCTCTGGCAGCGCGTAGAGGCGAACGAGCGTTTCGCCGCCGACGTCGCGCACGAAATCAAGAATCCCCTGACGTCGCTCCGCAGCGCGGTGGAGACCGCTGCGCGGGTCCGCGATCCAGCCCAGCAGGCGCAACTGATGGAAATCATCCAGGACGACGTACGGCGGCTGGACCGTCTCATATCGGATATCTCGGACGCCTCGCGTCTCGATGCCGAACTGGCGCGCGGCGAAAGCGAGCGGATCGATCTCGGCCGGTTGCTGGAGGCGCTCGTTCAGGTTCACAAGACGGCCGGCGGCGACCGCAAGACCGCCGCCCTCGTCTATCGCGGCGAGGGACCCGGACGGTGCGTCGTAGACGGTATCGAGGGCCGTCTGGTGCAGGTTTTCCAGAACCTCATCACCAATGCCGTTTCGTTCTCGCCGCCGACCGGCCGGATCGTCCTCAGCGTGGTGCGCGACCGCGCCGACGCCGTCGTGACCGTGCAGGACGACGGTCCCGGCATTCCGCCCGACAGCCTCGATTCGATCTTCGAGCGTTTCTATTCCGAACGGCCGGAAGGAGAGACGTTCGGCCGCCACTCCGGTCTCGGTCTCAGTATCTCCCGGCAGATCGTCGAGGCGCACAAAGGAACGATCTTCGCCGAAAACGTTCTGCGCGAAGACGGCAGCCGGGCTGGGGCCCGGTTCGTCGTTCGTCTTCCGCTCGTGCGGTGACGCCGTGACGGTCGAGAAGATACATGCCACCTGCGTCGCCTTCGGCGATGCGGGTATTCTCATTAGAGGGTCGTCGGGGTCGGGAAAGTCGGACCTCGCGCTTCGGTTGATCGACGCCGGCGGCATTCTTGTCAGCGACGACCGGACCGAGCTCGCCCGCGACGGCGACGCGCTCGTCGCGACGGCGCCGGCGGCCCTGCAAGGACTGCTCGAAGTGCGCGGCGTCGGCATACTCGAACTGCCGCACGCAACGTCGGCGCGGATCGTTCTCGTAGTCGATCTCGAATCGGAGACCCCGCCAGAGCGGTTGCCACGACCGGCGTGGTGCGAGTATTTAGAATGCCGCGTTCGCCTGATGGCAGCCGATGCCTTCGAGCGATCCGCCGCGACGAAAGTGCGGATCGCCGCATTCGCCGCCGCCGGTCAGACCGACCCGGCGACGGGGGCAACGGTACGCCGCCGCGATGAGGATCGACCGACGAAATGACGGACCCCTCCGCCGCCGAAATACCCGCTTTCTCCGGGAGAGATTCCGTAACCCCGGTGCTCATCGTGACGGGTCTGTCTGGCGCCGGCCGGTCGACGGCGCTGAAAGCGCTCGAGGATCTGGGATACGAAGCAGTCGACAATCTTCCGCTGTCTTTGCTGTCGAGCCTCGTCCAGCCCGGAACCGGCAAACGAATGCCGCTGGCACTGGGAGTGGATGTCCGGAACCGGGAATTCGGGGTCGAACCGTTTCTCGAAGAACTCGACGAGCTTATCGCGCATCCCGACATCGCCGTTCGCGTGCTGTTTCTCGATTGCGATCCCGAAGTCCTGCGCCGCCGATTTACAGAAACGCGGCGGCGGCATCCGATCGCGCCCGATCGGCCTGTAACCGACGGCATCCAGCACGAGGCGCGGCTGTTGATCCCGCTGCGCGACCGTGCCGACGAGGTTATCGATACGTCCGAGATGTCCATCGGCGACCTGAAGCGCCGGCTCGAGGCGTCCTACGCCACCGAGGCGGCGCCCGGCCTTGCCGTGTTCATCACGTCTTTCGCCTACCGGCGAGGGTTGCCGCACGAGGCCGATCTCGTGTTCGACGTGCGTTTCCTGAAGAATCCGCACTACGACGAGACGCTTCGCCCGCAGACCGGGCTCGACGCGCCCGTCGGCGAATTCATCGAGGCCGACGCGGGTTTCTCGGAATTTTTCGGTCAGCTGACCGCACTTCTCAAGCCGCTGCTACCGCGCTACAGCGCGGAAGGCAAAAGCTACCTGACGATCGCCGTCGGCTGCACCGGCGGCCGGCACCGGTCGGTTTACGTCGCCGAACGACTCGGCGCGTGGCTGGCCGGCATGAACGAACGGGTGAACGTGTCGCACCGCGACCTAGAGAACGACAATACGGCGGGACAGGGACAATCATGATCGGACTGGTAGTCGTTACCCACGGTAACCTTGCGCAGGAATTCGTTGCCGCCATGGAACATGTCGTCGGGCCGCAGAATCAGGTCGAGACCGTCTGCATCGGGCCCGACGACAACATGGAAGGACGCCGGCGGGACATCCTGGACGCGGCGGGCCGGGCCGATTCCGGGGACGGCGTGATACTGCTGACGGACATGTTCGGCGGCACGCCGTCGAATCTCGCGATATCGATCCTCAAGGAGGCGAACGTAGATGTCATCGCCGGCGTCAACCTACCCATGCTGGTGAAGCTTGCCACGGTGCGGAAGTCGCTGCCGCTCGCGGAGGCGGTAGCGGAAGGGCAGAACGCCGGCCGCAAATACATCAAGCTCGCATCGAATCTTCTCGAAGAGCCGAATGGCTGAAACAGCGCGTTTTCAGCGAGCCGTCACGATCGTCAACCTTCGCGGCCTGCACGCCAGGGCCGCCGCCCGGTTTGCCGAGCGCGCGGAAACTTTCGCCTGCGAGATAGAGGTTTCGCGCGGCGGCGAGACGGTATCCGGCCGGTCGATCATGGGGCTTCTCCTCCTCGGGGCGTCGCGTGACTGCGTCATCGAAATCGCGACCGACGGCGAGGATGCGGCCGCCGCAATAGAGGCGCTGTGCGCCCTCGTCGACGACGGTTTCGGCGAATCCGACGAGGAAGAGGGCTGACCCGGCCTGCTCCAGTGCCGGGCGATCAGCGGAAGAATGAGGCGCGAGGGATATTTCGCGCTTTGGCCGGTCGTATCGCTGCCTACGGTTACCCGAACTGCGCCGTTGTGAGGATAGACGCGGGGCCGGCGAACGACCGCGCCGGTCCGCGCGCCGTCGCTCATCGTGACGTAGACGTTGCGCGCTGCGCAGCTCTTCTTGCCGTCGTAGCCTTGGCAGTTTCCCGCAGGATTTTCGTCAGACCTTGGTTTCCTCGCGCGTCTCCTGATGCCAGCGCAACAGGCGCTTGCGCAGGAACTCCATCGTCTTGATGACGCAGAATCCCACGATGCCGATCTCGACGATGCCCGCGAACACGCCCGGCGAGTCGACATAGCGCGCGCTGCGCAGCATCGAATCCCCGAGCCCCTGACCGCCCATGATCATTTCGGTGATCAGGACGACGATCAGGCAGATCGGCATGGCAATCTGCAGGCCTGTCAGAATCTGGGGCATCGCCGCCGGCAGGATAACCTCGCGCAAAATCTCGCGGCGGTTCGCGCCGAGGCTTTGCGCCGACCAGATGAGCTCCTTCTCGATCGATTGCGTTGCCGCCCACGTGGTGATGACGATCTGGAACGAGGCGGAGAACGCCACCATCAGGATCTTCGAGAGGTCGAAAAGGCCGAACCACAGCATGAAGATCGGCAGCAACGCGATCTTGGGCATGGGCAGCCCGATGGAGATCAGCGAATCGAAGAACCAGCGGATCGAGCCGATGCGGGAAATCAGGATACCCAGCGTGACGCCGCCGACGGCGGCCAGCGCGAAGGCGGTCAGCGTCCGGTAGAGCGTGATTCCGATATCGAGCGGCAACTGCCCGGAGACGAAGTCCGTCGCGATACGGGCGAGCACGACCGATAGCGGCGGTAACAGAAACGCGATGACGAGTTCGAACCGGGCCGCGAGCTCCCACGCGATCAGGAGGCCGCCGACGGTAACGAACGGGCCGACCCTCTCGAATCCGCCGCGAAGGGCGGCTATGATCCTCTCGCCGGCCGATGCGTCGCGCGGCAGGTCGAAGGTTCTTGCCATCGCGTTACTCCCGCCAGGCCAGGATGCGCCGGGTCAGGGCGACGTAGCCCCGGTCCGCGAAGAAGCCGATCGCAGATATCGTGACGACCCCTGCGAACATGCCGGAATAGTCGCCTCCCTCGCCGAGGAGGTCGATCAGATAGCCGATCCCGTTATTCGCAATGATCAATTCGCCCGAGACCAGCAGGATAAAGGCGAGCGCGAGCGCGACGCGTACGCCCGACAGGATTTCCGGCAACGCCGCGGGAACGACGACCTCGCGCAGCACCTCTCTTTCCGACGCGCCGAGACCGCGCGCCGACCACAACAGGATCTGGTCGACGCCGCGCGCGGCGTTGAAGGAGCTGAGGACGACCGGCAGCAGGCAGCCGATGAAGATCAGCGTGATCTTGGACGCGTCGCCGAGGCCGATCCACATGATGGTCAGCGGGATGAGGGCGGATTTCGGCATCGGATAGAGGCACCGGAGGAGCGGATTCACGAGGATGTGCACCGGCCGGTACCACGCCATCATAATTCCCGCGAACGTCCCGATGACAACGGCGCAGGCGAAACCGATGGCGCCGCGATAGAGCGACATCGCCGTGTGGGACCACAGCCCTTCGTCGGTCAGCCGCGCAAACGCGCTTACCACGTCGCTGAACGGCGGCAGCGCAAACTCGGAGACGATGCCCAGTTGCGAGATCGCCTCCCAGACAGCCGCCAGGATGAGAAGCGGCGTGAAGCGCCAAAGCGTTTGCGTCAGGCGCATGGCGTCATCCGCCCCGCGCCGTGTCGGCGGCGATGGCTTCCTCGCGGACGAGGTCCCAGATGTAATCCACCTTGTCGAGGAATTCGCGCGATTTGGCGATCTCGGCGTTCATGCCGCCTTCGAAGCGCGTATCGACGATCTCCTTCACGCGGCCCGGCCGCGCCGTCATGACGGCGACCCGGTCCGCAAGCAGGACCGCTTCGCGCACGTCATGCGTGACGAAAACGACCGTCATCGGGGAACGATTCCAGATGGACAGCAATTCCTCCTGCATCAGATTGCGCGTCTGCGCGTCCAGTGCGCCGAACGGCTCGTCCATCAACAGCGTGTTGGGGGATATGGCGAGGGTGCGCGCGATGGCGACCCGCTGTTTCATGCCCCCCGACAACTGCGACGGATAGCTGTCTTCGAAACCCGTCAGATGAACGAGGTCGATGAATTGCTGGGCGATCCGGGCGCGTTCGTCCTTCGGCATGCCCTGTTTTTCGAGCCCGTAGAGGACGTTCTCCCGCACTGTCTTCCAGGGGAACAGGGCAAAATGCTGGAAAACGATTCCGCGGTCCGGTCCCGGCCCCTCGATTTCCTTTCCGTTGACGGAAATCCGTCCGCTCTGAAGCCGCATGAAACCGCCGAGCAGATAGAGAAGCGTGGACTTTCCGCATCCCGACGGGCCGAGGATGGCGAGAAATTCGCGGTCGGCGATTTCAAGGTCGATATTGTCGAGTGCCAGAACGGGCCGACCCCGGGAGGGGCGGTATTCGTGGCAGACTTCGGCAATCGAGATGCCGCCGGCGGCGGACGGTCGCCCGTCCGCCGCGCGGTCTTCGATCAACGATGCCATTTCTAGTTGTTGGCGTGTTTGGCGGCCTCTTCGGCAAGCGACAGATCGACATACTTGTCGACCTGGATGCTGTCCTTGAGGATTCCCAGCTTTACGAGATCGTCGACGTTTCGCTGCATCCGCTTGACGTTCACCGTCGCATTCGGCTCGCGGTAGTTATCCTTGTTGGTGAAGGCCCAGCTTGCGTAGTTCTTCGCCGGACGCTTGGTCACCTTGGCAACGAGCTCGAGCGCCTGCGCGCGGTTCTTGGGATCGTAGAGCCATTTGCGGAACCGGATGTTGTCGGCGAGGAAGTCGACGACCGCCGCCCGGTTCTTCTTGACCCAATCGGCCTTGCCGATCCACTGCAGCGTCTCTGTGGCGCCCAGCGCATCGCGCATATCGAAGACGCGGACGACGCCGCCCTTCTTCTCCGCGATCAGATCGAACGGCGTGACGAGCGCCGCGAGGTCGATCCGCTTCGACTGGAGCGCCGGGAGCATCGCCGGGAACCGGACTTCGACGACCTGATAGTCCTGGCCGGGTTTCCAGCCGAGGCGGCCGAACTGCGCCTGGATCGCGGCATCGATGGTGCTGCCGAGCGCATTCACGGCGAGAACCTTGCCTTTCAGGTCCTCGATCTTCTTCACGTCGTCCGAACGGGCGTAGAAGCCGGTGGCGCCGTATCCCTCGACGCCGCCCGACATCACCTGGGCGACGACCGTCAGGTCGAGCTTCGCCCGTTTCACGCCGTGCGCCAGCGCCTGGATGCTCATCCCGCCGAATTCCAGTTCGCCGGCGGCGAGCGCCTGGAGCGCCGGGCCGCTACCGCGCATGCGTACGGCTTCGACGACGTAGCTCTTGCCCCAGTTCTTGTATATTTCCTTCGGCGCTTCGGGGATGAGCGGGGTGATGTGGGCCGGCGCCACCGACCACTGGATGCGAATCTTGACCGGTTCTGCGGTCGCTGCGCCGGCCGTAAACGCCGTCGCCGCAGCGACGGAGAGACCGATAAGGGTTTTCCGAATCTTCATCGTTTCCTCCTTCGTTGGCGGCGCAGCAGCTTTGACTTGTCGGGGCTGCCGCGTCCGTTCTTTTAAGTCTTACGCGCGGTTCTGTATCTACTTTCGATGCGTCCAGGCTCTCCTAGAGCGTTCCTTCGCGGATCATCGCCCGCACTTTCTCGCGGTCGAGCAGGTCGCTGTCGGGTACGCCCGCTTCGTACAGCGCGACCATCTTGTCCGGATCGAAGTTGCCTTCCGACATTTCGCCGAACTCCTCGGTGAACTGGTAGTAGCGCTTGTAGTCCTGCGTATCGATGGCCGAGAAATTGTCGAGCATCGTCTCGACTTCGTTGCCGTCGGGGTCGCGATAGTAGAACGACGTCGAATTGCCGTGATTGACCGTCCAGTGCGGCGCCGGATGACCGGCCGCCTTCAGCGTCTTGTATATGTAAATCAGTTCGCCTAGGCTCGAGTAAGCGAACGCGATGTGCGACAGCCCGATCGGACGTTGCGGCTTGGTCCCCCAGCCCGGCTGGCGGATGATAACAACGCGATGATCGTGATCGTCATAGGTGATGAACGTCAGGCGGGGGTTGCCGTCCTTGTCGTAATTCGTGTTTACCGCTTCGCCGTTGAAGATCATCTTGTAGAATTCGACCATCTCGTCGAACTTCTCGTCCGAGAAGATGTGTGCGTGATGCATTTCGCGCGGCGACGGCATTTTCTTTACCGTGCCCGGCGGATCGATCCGGTGAGGCGCAATCGGTTTGATTTCGAACGTATCGGCCGTTTTCGTCGCCATGTTTTCCTCCCCCTCCCGCCGCCTTTCCGGCGGTCGGTTTCCGTTGCCGTATAGTGGCATCAAATTTTTCCGCTTGTCCAACCTTCGCTTGTTCCCGGAAGCGCTGCGGGCGGCCCTGCCGGCCGCCCTTCCTGCCGCGCCGGCACACGGCGTCGCTTGATCTGGCGGCGGGAATCCTGCTATACCCACGCCGCGTCCCAACGCCGACAAGAACAAATTCCGTGGGACGATTATTGGTACAAACCTTTCTGATTCGAACGACTTACCGACGGGAGCCACCGATGAGCGCTGTTGCCGATTACAAAGTGAAAGACATGTCCCTGGCCGAATGGGGGCGCAAGGAAATCGCCATCGCGGAAACCGAGATGCCCGGCCTGATGGCGCTTCGCGAGGAATACGGCAATTCCAAGCCGCTGGCCGATGCCCGCATCGTAGGTTGCCTCCACATGACGATCCAGACCGCCGTCCTGATCGAGACGCTGACCGCGCTGGGCGCGACCGTCCGCTGGAGCTCGTGCAATATCTTCTCGACCCAGGACCAGGCAGCTGCGGCGATCGCCGCCGAGGGCATCCCCGTGTTCGCCTGGAAGGGCGAAACGGAGGAGGAGTTCTGGTGGTGCATCGAGCAGACGATCACGGGTCCCGATGGCTGGACGCCGAACATGATCCTCGACGACGGCGGCGACCTGACCAAGCTGATGCACGAAAAGTACCCCGAGATGCTCAAGGACATTAAGGGGCTGTCGGAGGAAACGACCACCGGCGTGCATCGCCTCTACGAAATGCAGAAGAAGAACCAGCTTCTGGTACCGGCGATCAACGTCAACGATTCCGTTACGAAGTCGAAGTTCGACAATCTCTACGGCTGCCGCGAAAGCCTGGTCGACGGCATCAAGCGGGCGACCGACGTCATGGTCGCCGGCAAGGTCGGCGTCGTCGCCGGCTACGGCGATGTGGGCAAGGGTTCGGCGGCGAGCCTGCGGGCCCAGGGTGCGCGCGTTCTCGTCACCGAGATCGATCCGATCTGCGCGCTGCAGGCGGCGATGGAAGGCTACGAGGTCGTGACGATGGAGGACGCTGCGCCGATCGGCGATATCTTCGTCACCACAACCGGCAATATCGACGTCATCACGCTCGACCACATGCGCGCGATGAAGGATCGGGCCATCGTCTGCAACATCGGTCACTTCGACAGCGAAATCCAGATCGAAGCGCTCCGGAACTACAAGTGGGATAACGTCAAGCCGCAGGTCGACGAGGTCGAGTTCCCGGACGGCAAGCGCCTGATCGTTCTCGCCGAGGGCCGCTTGGTCAATCTGGGCTGCGCGACGGGCCATCCGAGCTTCGTGATGTCGGCATCGTTCACCAACCAGGTTCTTGCGCAGATCGAGTTGTGGGAGCGCCACGCCAACTACGAGAACAAGGTCTACGTCCTGCCCAAGCATCTCGATGAGAAGGTCGCGGCGCTGCACCTGCAGAAACTCGGCCTCAAGCTGACCCAGCTGTCGAAGGAACAGGCGGACTATCTGGGCCTCGACGTCGCGGGTCCGTACAAGCCGGATCACTACCGCTACTGACCCAATTCCGCCGGCGCGGGACGGTACGGGCCGGCGGAACCACCCTGGACGGAGACGGGCTGGTTCCCGCGGATAAGCTGCATTAATTTCCCGTTAACCATTAGGCCCCCATTTTGGCGGGCCAACCCAACGGTTTGTGGCCGTCGGGGCCGGGCCGGTCAGCCCGCCCGCACCCGACGGCGATGTGCGGGACGTCGTTTTATATGAGCCAGGCCCCGGATTGCCACAGGACTCCCGTGCGGCTGCGCGGCGCGATGCTTTGCGCAACGCTTGCGGCGCTGGCGGGGCCGACCCCGCTTGCAGCGCAGGATGCGGCCGGGACGGGATTTGCGGGCGCGCCGGTCAGCGCCTGGGTCGCATCGGCCATGGCGTTGATCCTGTTGCTGGCCGCCGTCCATTTCAAGCGACGGCTGACGGCGGCCGAAAGCGAAGCGGCGGCGCTCCGCGACGAGCTGGACCGCGAACGCGCCGTGACCGATACGGTGCCGCAGGCGGTCGTCTGCTGGGATCCTGTCAGCGGCGATCGGAAAGTATCCGAACTTGCCGCCCACATTCTCGGCGTTGCCGTGGATGCGCCTGTCGGCGCCGCAGAATTCGCGGCCCTTGCAAAACCCGAGATGCGCGGCGAGGTCGAAGACGCCGTGCGGGCGCTGCTCGACCGTGGCCGGTCCTTCGACCTGACGCTGTCGGGTGCCGGCGGGCGCCGTTTCGCGGCGGCGGGCCGATCGGTGCCGCTTCAGGGCGAGGCGCATCTGTCGGTCGTGTGGCTTCGCGACGATACCGAAGCCGCCCGGGAAACGGCGGCCGCGGAACGGCGCGGCGACAGCTTCCGGAAGATCCTCGACGCCTTTCCCTTCCCGGTCTGGCGCCGCAACGCCGATGCGGGCCTCGAATACGCCAACGCCGCCTATCTCGAAAGCGTCGAGGTTTCGCCGGGAACGCCGGCAAGCGACGTGCCCGAACTCGCGGCTGGCGCGCCGGGCGTTCGAGGAACAGGAAACCCAGGTCGAGTCCCACCACATCGTCGCGGCGGGCGAACGCCGCCTGCTGGAACTTACCGAGACGCCCATCCCGGGCGAGAACGGCACCGCGGGTTTTGCCATCGACCGCACCGAGCTCGAGGATCTGAAGACGACGCTCGAGCGCCACATCGCCAGCCACGAGGACGTCCTTCATACGTTGGGCACGGCGATCGCGATCTACGGCCCGGACCAGCGTCTCGATTTCTACAATCACGCCTTCCTGCAGCTCTGGCAGCTCGACGAGCAGTTCGTCAATTCGCGCCCGACGCTGAACCTCGTGCTGGAAACGCTGCGCGACAACCGCCGTATTCCCGAGCAGGCAAACTTCCCCGATTTCAAGGCGCAGACGCTGGCTTTCTTCACGTCGCTGATCGAGCGCCAGGAAGAGCTGTCGCATCTGCCTGACGGCAAGACCCTGCGGGCGGTCGTCGCGCCCCATCCGTTCGGCGGGCTTCTGATGACCTGGGAGGATGTGACCGCCACCCTTTCTCTCGAACGCTCCTACAACACGCTGATCGCGGTTCAGCGCGAGACGCTGGACAATCTGTACGAAGGTATCGCGGTGATCGGCGGCGACGGGCGTCTGCGGCTCAGCAACCCGGCGTTCGGCCGCATTTGGCAGATCGAGGAGGACGAGCTGTCGAGCGCGCCGCATATATCGCAACTTGTCGAGCATATGCGCGAATTTCTCGACGTCGACGACTGGGACGCGCGTCGCCCGGAACTGATAAGTCTGCTGACCGGGCGCGAGAGCCAGTCCGGAAGGCTGGAGCGGGCGAACGGCTCCGTCGTCGATTTCGCGACGGTGCCGCTTCCCGACGGCGCGGTGCTGCTCAGCTACGTCGACGTATCCGACTCGCACCGGGTCGAGCAATTCCTCCGGGAGCGCAACGAGGCGCTGGAAACGGCGGATCGGCTGAAATCCGAGTTTATCGCCAACGTGTCGTACGAGTTGCGGACGCCGCTCAACACGATCATCGGGTTCGCGGAGATATTGAGCGGCGAGTATTTCGGCGACCTCAACGAGCGGCAGAGCGAATACAGCCGGGGCATTCTCGAATCGTCCCAGCGGCTTCTTTCGCTGATCAACGACATCCTCGATCTCGCGACCATCGAATCGGGACACATGTCCCTCGAACTGGAGGCCGTCGACCTCCACGACCTTCTCGGCAGCGTTCTCGGGCTTACACGCGAACGGGTGACCCGCAAGAATCTCAAGCTGGTGTTCGACTGCCCGGAGGATATCGGCACGATTCTGGTCGACGATCGGCGCCTCAAACAGGCGTTGTTCAATATCCTCAGCAATTCTGTGAAGTTCACCCCCGAGGAGGGCGAGGTGACCGTCTCCGCGCGCCGTGTGGAGGACCAGGTTGTGATTACCTTTACCGATACCGGTATCGGGATTTCTGCCGAGGACCACGAACGGATTTTCCGCCGCTTCGAGCGCGGCAACAATCCGCAGGCGCGCCGGTCCGGCGCCGGTCTCGGCCTGTCGCTGGTCAAGAGCTTCATCGAACTGCACGGCGGCAGCGTCGAACTCGAATCCGAACCCGATGTCGGGACGAAGGTCGTCTGCAG
>JAYQUR010000035.1:0-16810 GCA_038148075.1 Alphaproteobacteria bacterium
CGGTCGGATGCAGGAACATCGGAATGCCGAGGTCCGCTACGCGCGCGTAGAACGGATCGAGGCGGTCCGCATCGATACGCGGGTCGGCGCCGACGCTGCCCGGCAGGTTGACGCCCATCAGCCCGAGACGCCCGACCGCATCGTCCAGAACCTCGATGGCAGTCCCGGTGTCCTGCAGCGGCACGGCAGCGCTCGCCCAGACGCGGCCGGGATTCTTCTTCTGCGCGCCGGCCATTTCCTCGTTCCAGAACAGCGCGTCGTCACGCCCCTGCGCGAGCTCTACGTCGGAAAAATGAACCGACAACGGGCCGATCGAGCAGACAACGCCGACCTCGTGGCCCAGCGCGTCCATGTAGGCGAGCTGGTCGTCGAGATCGAACCATTCCTTCCAACTGTTGAGCGTGTCGGCACTCCCGGCGTGGCGCTTGTAGGCGTAGCCGCCGCGGTCGTTGACGGTGACGTCGGGATAGCCGGGACGCCGCCCGAGTTCCTCCATGAAGGACCGGGGCCACCAGTGGAAATGGGAATCGATGATTTTCATTGTCCGCGTCTTTTACCGGCCAAAGAGAACCCGGGCAGGATACGACGGTCCTGCCCGGGCGTCATGCGTCGCCTCGCGGCGCTACTTTATCATCGAGTTCGCTTTTTCGACCGCATCGCTCCACACGCCCTTCGCCTTGTAGAACGCGATTGCCGCCGGATGATACGGAATCATCGGCAGGTCGGTCGCCGCCGTCTGGTGCGTGAAGCCACGCAGCGAGATGTGAGCCTTCTGCAATTCGGGCGTGTTGTCCCACAGCGCGTTGAGGATGTCGGCGATGACCTTCGGATCCTGATCCTTGTGCGTGATGATGTAGGAATCGTAAACCAGAAGATGGGTGGGCGCCGGCAGACCGAGATGCTTCAACGGCGGCATCTTGGTCATGCGGACGCCGGGAAAGGTCGCTTTCTTGATCGTCTCGAGCGTCTTCGGATCGTCGCCGAACGACAGGTAGCGCACCTTGCGCTTGGCGTGGATTTCCCGCACCGCCGGCATGCCGAGCGACGCCCAGCTCGCATCGGTTCGTTCGGCGCCGAGCGCGCGCGGCGAATCGAGCGCGCCGGTCACGGGTACCGGCTTCACGTCCGACCACATAAGCCCGTTGGCCGTCAGCGCCGCCGTCACCATCGGCCCGATGACCGAATGGCCGCCGAAGTCCGACGAGACCCGCATGCCCTTGAGATCGGAGATCTTCTTGATGGGCGAATCCTCGTAGACCACGAAGCCGAGCCGAAGCGCGCCGCCGCCCGAACGGATGATGCGGAGGTTCTTGTATTCCTTCTTCGCGGAGTTCCTGCCGTTGTAGTCGAACCACGCCGTCGACGACGACACGGTCGAGAAATCGTACTTGCCGGAATTTACCGCCGGCATGAACACGTCCGGTCCGCCGAAGGCGCGGACAATCACGCGGTGGCCGGAGTGCTGCGAGGCAACCTTCGCGACGCCGGAGCCGCTAGCGTTGAAGAACGTGCCGGCGCGGTCGAGCGCCATGACGAGCGTCTTGGCGTCTGCGGCGCCCGCCGCGACAGCCATCGCCCCGGCGACGGCCAGTGAACGGAAAGCGAGCTTCATTCTACTTCTCCCTGATCTTCGTTTTCGGCCGGGTTCGGCCGGGTTCGGAACTGTTGGAAAACCGCCTTGCGGCTTCTGCCGGAAAGGTACGGGGGTCGGAAAACGGGGTCAAACGGAAAGAAATTCACATCGATGTACCCATCGCCGCCCTACTGGCGCGGGCGCGCCCGAACAGGAACTGGCCGACACTTACCGCGAGCGCCAGCGCGACGGAAACCAGCCCGACCGTGGTATCCAGAGGCAAGGCGACGATGACGAGACCCGCAACCGCGGCAATTCCCCGCTCCATCCAGTTCAGCGGATCGCACATGAAACCGGTCAGCGCATAGCACAGGACGATCAGTCCGATCGTGATCTTCGCCAGGACCAGCGCAATGGCCCCTGCCGAACCGACGAAGATCAGTTCCGGATAGTAAACGAACAGGAACGGCACCACGTAGGCGGCGAATCCGAGCCGGACGCCGGCCCAGCCCGTCTGCCAGAAATTCGTCCCCGCGACCGATGCCGCCGCAATGGTGGCGAGGCAGACCGGCGGCGTGATCATCGACAGCATGCCGAAATAGAACAGGAACAGATGAGCCGACATCTCGACGACCCCTGCCTCCACCAGTGCCGGCGCGGCGATCACCGAAAGCACGATGTAGATGACCGCCGACGGCATTCCCATGCCGAGCACGATGCAGACAACCGCCGTCAGCAGAAGGAGCAGCGGCAGGCTGCCGCCCGCGGCTTCCGCGAGCAGAAGCGAGACGTTGAAGGCAAGGCCGGTGAGCTGCAGCAAGCCGATGATGATGCCGGCAATCGCCGTGATCACCATCAGGTCGAGGATAATCCTTCCGGTCTCGCGCAGTTCGTCCAACAACCGCCGCAAGGAGGGGCGTGTATAGGGATGGAGGACCCCGATGACGACCGTCACGATGGCCGCCGCCATGGCGGACTTGCCGGGCTGCCAGCGCTCGAACATCAGCGTCCAGATCAGCACCGCGATCGGGATGACGAACACCAGGCCGCGTTTCGACGCCGTCACGATGCGCGGCAGCTGGCTGCGCGGCAATCCGCCGAGATTGTGGCGCGCCGCCTCGATATCGACCTGGGCGAACAGCGCGACGTAGTAGAGGAGCGCGGGTAGCAGCGCGGCAAGCACGACCTCGCCATAGGGAACCGCCAGAAATTCGGCCATGATGAAAGCCGTAATACCCATCACGGGCGGCATTATCTGACCGCCCGTTGAGGCAACCGCCTCGATGGCGGCGGCGATCGGTCCGGGATACCCGCTCTTGCGCATCATCGGGATGGTGATCGGGCCGTCCATCAGCACGTTGGCGACGGCGCTGCCGGAGATCGTGCCGAAAAAGCTGGAGGCGAGGACCGCGACCTTGGCCGGGCCGCCCCGGAAGCCGCCCATCGCCGCCATCGCGAAGTCGGTCAGGATTTCCGCGCCGTTCACGGCATAGAGCATGCGCCCGAAGATGATGAAGGCGATGATCATGCTGGCGGTAACCGTCAGCGGGAAGCCGAACAGCGCATTGCCGTCGAGATACATATAGATGGCGAGCCGGTCCCAGCTTTCGCCGGGCGCCTCCAGAAAACCGGGGAAATAATCCGAAGTCAGCGCGTAGAAGATCAGGAAGCCCGCCAGGACGAGAAGCGCCCAGCCGGCAACGCGTCGCGTCGCCTCCATGACGAGGATCACTGCAATCGTGCCGAGGATCATCCGGTCGGCCGACATCGAGCCCAGATCGTTGCGCAGAACCGGAAAGCCGATCATCACGTAGAAGCCGACGACGATCGACGCGGCGGCGAGAAGCCAGTCGTACCACGGGGTCGGTCCAGGGGGAGCGCCTTTGCGCGCCGGCACCGCGATGAAGATGCCGACCATGCCGATCGTAAAGATCAGCGCGAGGAACTGCTCCTTGAAGATGATGATGCCCAGGTCCGCATGGATTTCGAGCGACCACACTGCCCCGAGCAGCGCCAACGAGACGAGCAGGACGTCATGGACGACCTTGACCGGCCGGGCAAGCGGCCGAAAGGCGCCGCCCTCATTTCTCTCTTCAGACACGTATCCTCCCGACGCCGTTTGTCGACCGGCGCTCTCGCGCCTAACGTCTCTGGCTTTGGCCGCCGGGTCAAGTCGGCGTGAATAGCGCACTGCCGCGGCTAGCAGGATGTCCGACAGGATACTACTATTAGGGACGAAGGCCCCGGATCGCTTCGGGGATGTGGACGCCAAAACGGAGATATATCCATGAAGTTCGGAAAACTTATCGGAGCCGCCGCGCTCGCGATCGCACCCATGCTCTCCGCGGGGACGGCCGCCGCTTCCGATACGTTCGTCTTTACCGCAATTCCCGATCAGGACGAGTCGCAGCTTCGGACGCGGTTCGGCAAGGTCTCGACCTATCTTTCGGGCAAGCTCGGCATCGACGTCAAATACGTGCCCGTCAAATCATACGCCGCCGCCGTAACGGCGTTCCGCAACAACCAGGTGCAGCTCGCCTGGTTCGGCGGCCTCTCGGGCGTACGCGCACGACAGCTCGTGCCCGGTTCGCAGGCCATCGCGCAGGGCAAGGAAGACGTCAGCTTCGTCACCTACTTTATCGCGCATGCGAGTACGGGCCTGTCGGAAAGCAAGGATTTCCCGAAGGCCATGGCAGGCAAGACCTTCACCTTCGGCTCCAAGGGCTCGACGTCCGGCCGGCTTATGCCGGAATTCCATATCCGCCAGATGTTCGGGAAGGCGCCGACCGAGGTGTTCTCGCGCGTGGGCTTCAGCGGAGATCATTCGCGCACGATCTCTCTGGTGCAGTCGGGCGCCTATCAGGTCGGCGCGACCAACTACGCCGTCTGGGAGCGTGAGGTGAAGGAAGGCAAGATCGACACCTCCAAGGTCAGGGTGATCTGGCGGACGCCGACCTACCCCGACTACCAGTGGACAATTCGCGGCGACGCGGATGCGACGTTCGGCAAGGGCTTCACCGACAAGGTCAAGTCGGCGCTCCTGTCGATGGACGATCCGGCGCTTCTGAAATCGTTCCCGCGGTCGTCGTTCATTCCGGCAACCAACGACGACTACAAGCCGATCCTCGATACAGCGAAATCGATCGGCCTCATCGACTGATGGGTCTGATCGAGCTCCGCGACGAATCGGCGGGTTATAACGGCACGACGATACTGAGCGGGCTCTCGCTGACGAGCGACCCCGGCGAGCGCATCGCGCTCGTCGGGGAGAGCGGCGCCGGCAAGACGACGCTGCTCCGCCTGATCCATGAAAAATGCGCGTCCGACGCCGCGCTGATGCCGCAGAACCTGGGTCTCGTCCAGGCGCTGACCGTCTTCCACAACGTCTATATGGGCCGGCTCGACCGCTATTCGCTCGCCCGAAATATCCGCAACCTCGTCTGGCCGGCGCGCGGCGACGTCGACGACGTTCGCAAGGTGCTGAGCCGCCTGCGGCTGGAGGACAAGATCTTCACGGGCGTCGGCGAGCTCTCTGGCGGCCAGTACCAGCGCACGGCGCTGGGCCGCGCGCTGTTCAATCCCGGCCGCATCATGATCGCCGACGAACCGGTCTCCGCGCTCGACGAGCACCAGGCGCGCGAGATCCTCGCGGCGATGGACGCCGAGAAGGAAACGGTCGTCCTCGCCATGCACGATCGCGCGCTGGCGATCGAATTCGCCGACCGGCTGATCGGCCTGAAGGGCGGGCGCGTCGTCATGGATGCGTCATCGGACGGCATGACGCCGCAAGACCTCGACGAGCTCTATCGCATCGATCCGGAATGACCGCCCGCCCCGCCCCGTCGCCGCTTGCCCGAACGACGTCGGGCTTCCTGCTTGTCGCGCTGATCTGCCTGATATTCGCGGATATCGCGATAACGACGGTCGACCCGTGGGGCGAGTTCGGAAAGCTCGTCGAAGGGCTGATCGCCCCCGATTTCTATTCGACCGAAAGCCTCGCGCTGTCGTTGGGCTACACGCTGGCCTTCGCGCTGGTCGGCGTGGCGCTCGGCAATGTCATGGGGTTTCTGCTGGCGCTGCTGTTCTTCAGCCGCACGGTCCGCGTCGGCTGTGCCTTTGTCCGCGCGATCCACGAGCTGTTCTGGGCCCTGATCTTTCTGCAGATGTTCGGCCTGTCGCCTCTCACCGGCATCCTCGCCATCGCGATTCCCTATTCGGGGATCATCGCCAAGGTCTACGCGGAGATCCTCGAAGAAGGCGACCGTTCGCCGCTCGAACCGCTGCCGCCGGGAACCGGCCGGACGTCGACCTTCATGTTCGTCCGACTGCCGGATGCATGGGCGCATTTCCGCACCTATTCGATGTACCGCCTCGAGTGCGGGCTCAGATCGAGCGCCGTACTCGGCTTCATCGGCCTGCCCACGCTGGGCTTCCATCTCGAGACCGCCTTCAAGGAAGGACACTACTCGGAAGTCTCGGCCCTCCTTATCCTGTTCTACCTGGTGATCGCCACCATGCGGGTGTGGATGAAGAAGCCGCTGCTGCCGTTCTACCTGCTCGGTGCGCTCGCCATCCTGCCGTGGGGCGTCACCTTCTCGGCGTCTAACATCGTCCGGTTCCTGACCGAGGACATCGTGCCCCATCCGATCCGTGCGGGCGGGGAGAACGTGATGGCCAACCTCGGCGACTGGGCCGGCATGCTTCTGACCGACCAGATCTGGCCCGGCACCATCGCGACGGTTCAGCTGACGATGATCGCGCTGATCGCAACCGGTTTTCTGACGCTCGTCTTCTTCCCGCTGATCTCGCCGCTGCTGTTCGGACGCGCGGCCCGGTCCGCGGGGCACGTTTTCCTCGTCGTCTCGCGTTCGACGCCGGAATATCTGCTCGCGTTCTTCCTGCTGCACCTGTGGGGCCCGTCGATGCTGCCGGCCATCATCGCACTATCGCTCCACAATGGCGCGATCATCGGCCACCTGATCGGGCGGTTCACCGAAACCGTGCAACTGAGAGCCGATGCCGCGGGCGGTATCAACCGCTATTTCTACGAGGTCGTCCCCCGCGTCTACCGGCCGCTGCTTGCGCTGCTGTTCTACCGCTGGGAAGTAATCATGCGCGAAACCGCGATCCTCGGCATGCTCGGCATTGCGACGCTCGGCTTCTATATCGACAGCGCGTTTGCGGACCTCAGGTTCGATCGGGCGCTGTTCCTTATTCTCGTAACGGCGCTGCTGAACATCGGCGTCGATGCGATTTCGCGGACCGTGCGCGCGCGGCTCCGCCTGCAGACCACACTGGAACATCGGTAAAATGGAAAAATCGGACACTCCGGTCGTCAAGGACCTCGTGCTGATCGGCGGCGGGCACAGCCACGTCGCGGTGCTCAAGCGTTTCGGGATGAAACCGATGCCGGGCGTACGGCTGACCTTGATCTGCCGGGACGCGCACACGCCCTATTCCGGGATGCTGCCCGGCTACGTCGCCGGCCACTACGGCTACGACGATGCGCATATCGACCTCGGTGCGCTCGCCCGGTTCGCGGGCGCTCGCTTCTACCACAGCACCGTCACGGGCCTGGACACGAATGGCAAACGCATCCAGTGCGACAACCGCCCGCCGGTGCGCTACGACCTGCTATCGATCAACACCGGCTCCACGCCGAATACCTCGCACGTTCCGGGTGCCACCGATAACGTCACGCCGGTCAAGCCGATCAACAATTTCCTCGACCGCTGGGAAGCGTTGAGCGCGCGGGCGCTTGCGCACGAAGGCCCGATGCGCATCGCCGTCGTCGGTGCCGGCGCAGGCGGGGTGGAAATTCTGCTGGCGATCCAGTTCCGGCTCGGCAAGCTGCGCGCCGACGCGGGACGCACGGCGGACGACATCGAGTTCCACCTGTTCAGCGATTCGGCCGAAATCCTGCCGACCCACAACGCGTCCGTCCGCCGAACGTTCATGCACACGCTCGAGGATCGCAAGGTCGTCCTTCATCTGAACGAGGCGGTCGCAGAAGTCGCGCCGGGACAGCTGACGACCGGTAAAGGGGAAGTACTGGAGGCGGACGAAATCCTCTGGGTCACAGCCGCGGGCGCACCCGACTGGCCGCGCGAAGCCGGCCTCGACGTCGACGCCAACGGTTTCATCGAGGTTGGCGATACGCTGGAGTCGACCTCACACTCGGGGATATACGCGGCCGGCGACGTCGCCGCGATGGTCAATCATCCGAGGCCGAAATCGGGCGTATTCGCGGTCCGTCAGGGCAAGCCGCTGGCCCGAAACCTGCGCCGCGCCCTGGTAGGCCAGCCCCCCGTGCCCTTTCGGCCGCAGTCGAAGTTCCTCGGCCTCATCTCGACCGGCGACAAGTACGCCATCGCCTCGCGCGGCGGCTGGTCGCTCAAGGGCGAATGGGTGTGGAAATGGAAGGACTGGATCGACGTCCGCTTTATGGAAAAATTCAACGACCTTCCCGACATGGAGGAAGAGGTCGAGAACGACCTGCCGGCGGGCCTCGCCACCGCCGACACGATCAAGGAAATCTCTGCCATCGCCATGCGCTGTGGCGGCTGCGGCGCCAAGGTCGGTGCGACCGTCCTGACGCGCGCGTTGAGCGGACTGACGCCGGTGCACCGCGACGACGTGCTGATCGGCCTGCACGCGCCGGACGACGCGGCGGTCGTCGAGATCCCGCCGGGCAAGGCGGCCGTTCAGACGGTCGATTACTTCCGGGCGATGATCGACGATCCGTACATCTTCGGGAAGATCGCGGCCAACCACAGCCTCGGCGACATCTACGCAATGGGCGGCGAGCCCCAATCCGCGCTCGCCATCGCGACGGTGCCTTTCGGCATCGAGACCATGGTCGAGGACACGCTGACGCAGATGATGTCGGGCGCGATGGAGATTCTCAACGACGCGAATTGCGCGCTGGTCGGCGGCCATACCAGCGAAGGCCCGGAACTGAGCCTTGGCTTCTCCGTCAACGGGCTGATCGACAAGGACAAGATCATGCGCAAGGGCGGCCTCCGGCCCGGCGACAAGCTGATCGTCACCAAGCCGATCGGCACCGGCACGCTGTTCGCCGCCGACATGCGCCACAAGGCCAAGGGGCGCTGGATCGCCGCCGCGCTGGATCACATGGCGATGTCCAACCGCAAGGGCGCCGAATGCCTCGTCGAGTACGGCTCGCACGCCGCGACCGACATCACGGGCTTCGGTCTGCTCGGCCATCTCGTGGAGATGGTCCGCGCCTCCGAAGTCGATGTCGTCCTCGAGATGGACGCGATCCCACTGATGGACGGGGCGGCGGACACGGTTGCGGCCGGCATCGTCTCCTCCCTGCAGCCGCAGAACGTGCGGCTGCGCCGCGCAGTGGCGAACCTGGAGGAAGCCGGCAAGGACCCGCGCTATCCGCTGATCTTCGATCCGCAGACGGCGGGCGGGCTGCTCGCAGGCGTGCCCGGCGACCGCGCCGAGGCCTGCGTCGCGGCCCTTAAAGCGTTGGGCTACACCGAAACGCGGATCGTCGGCGAGGTGTTGCCTCAATCGGACCGGCTGGAGCCGATCACAGTACGGGTTTAGGGACGCCGCGTCGGGTCGGCGGTTACGATCCGTCCGCCAGCGGCAGCAACGCCGCATAGACTGTCTGGCAGACCGGCGTCGGCACGCCCAGTTCGCGCCCGTAGCGCACCACGGTCCCGGCGAGCCACGGCAGTTCGAGCCGGTTGCCCTTCTGCAGATCGTGATGCATCGACGAATTCATCTCCGTCGGCAGACCGTCGGAAAAGGCGAGCCGGTCGTCGGCGAAGTCCTCCGGCAGGTTCACGCCCCGAGCGCGCCCGACCGCCACCGTCTCGCGCATGACGTTGAGATAAAACTCGCGCGATTCCGGGTTGTCGCGGACCGGGCCGAGCGTGGTTCGCATCAGCGTCGTGGTCGAGCTCAGCCCGACGAGGAAGACGAACTTCTCCCAGATCGTCCGCTGAATATCCTCGCTCGCCTCCGCCGTCACGCCGCCCTTCGCCAGCATGTCCCGCAGAGCTTCGATACGCGGCGAGATGCCACCGGCGCGTTCGCCGATGACGATGCGCTGCATCGTGCCGACATGGCCGATGACGCCCGGTTCGGAGATGGCGCTGCCGATGAAGGCGACGCCCGCGATCAGGCGGTCCTCGCCGACGATCGGCGCCAGAATGTCGTCGCCCTCAACGCCGTTCTGCAGCGACAGGACGGTCGTCTCAGGACCCAGCATCGGCGCGATGGCATGGCCGGCCGCTTCGGTGTCCCACAATTTTATGCCCAGGATCACGTAGTCGACCGGGCCGACCTCGGCCGGATCGTCGGTCGCTTGCACGGGATCGATGCGGGCGTCGCCCATCTCGGGGCTATCGATGCGCAACCCGTCCTTCCGCATCGCGGCGAGATGCGCACCGCGCGCGATGAACGTCACGTCGGCACCGGCCTGCGCCAGCCGCGCGCCGAAATAGCCGCCAATGCCGCCGCTTCCCATCATCGCAACCCGCATGCGTCACACTCCCATTTCGCGCAGCAGCTTCTTCCAGTCAGATTTCTCTCGCGCCGGCGTGAACTGCGCCCGTTTCGCCCGGCACTGCGCAGCCAGCAGTTTCAGGAATGCCGGCGCTGTTTCCGCGCGCTCCAGCACCCGGGCGAGCGCCGCCTCGTCGCCGACCGGATAATACCCCTCGTAGTCCTCGCCGAGCAGCCCGACGTTCCCCTCTATATCTGATGCAATGACGGGCAGGCCGCAGACGATCGCCTCTGAAACGACGTTCGCACCGCCTTCCATGACGGAACTGATCACCATTGCATGGCTTCGCGCATACTGACGGCGGACCGCCCACCCCGGCACCTCGCCGCGCCAGACGAGACGCGGGTTTTCCCTGCATTCGCGCTCGATCCTCTTTCGCCAGTCCGCATCGCCGGCGCGGCCGAGCTGGACCACCCTCAGGCGCGAATCCGCGGCGGCCAGACGCGCCGCGGAGGCCGCCCGAAAAGGATCCTTTTCCTCGCGGAGATTGCCGACGACGCACACCTCGAACCAGCGCGGCGACGGCGCGCGCGGCATCGATAACGGCGGAAACGACTGGTAGATCACCCGTAGCTTGTCGTGAAAGCGCTGCGGGATCGATTTGTGGACCAGATCGTGCAGACAGACGAGCCGCGTCGCCAGCGCCATCGAGCGACGCGTCTCCTCGGCATGGCTCTTCTGGAACCGATAGATGTCGGTACCCGCCAGCAAGACCACCAGCGGCCGGTCGGGGTGGGTTTCGGCGAACGCCCGGATCGATGCTGCCGATCGCCAGGCATGGATCGCGACCATCATGTCGGCGTCGGCGCCGTCGTCGTTCAGCGACACGTCGACCCGATGGCCAAGGGAGCGCAGAATCCGCGCCCAGCGGTCGGCCGTCGACCGGTTTCCGCCGCGCGCCTGTTTTCCTGCGGGCGTGACGAGGCTAATCTTCATCGAACATCCCGAACCGGCCCGAACCCGAGTATCATGACTGCAGCCGTCACCAGCGACCATCTTTCTTCGATCATGCACAGCGCGCGCCAGCGGTCCCTCGATCTTCTCGAGGGGCTGAGCGACGACCAATTGATGGGGCCCAAGCTCCCGATCGTCAATCCGATGGTTTGGGAAATCGGCCACGTCGCGTGGTTTCACGAGTATTTCATCCTCCGGCGGGAGTACGGCGACGGCCCGATGCTGGAGCGCGGCGACCGGCTCTACGATTCGATTGCGATCGCGCACGATACCCGCTGGGACCTGCCGATCTATTCGCTGGACGAGATCAAGGACTATATGGCGCGGCTACTCGACCGGCTGATCGACCGCCTTCCCGACGGCATCGCCAGCGAGCGAGACAGCTATCTCTACCAGTTCACGACCTTTCACGAGGACATGCACGACGAGGCGTTCACATGGGCGCGCCAGACGCTCGCCTATCCGACTCCGGTCCTCAGGCCGGACGAGCCGGCAGCCGATCGCACGCCGGGCACGGGGCCGCTCCCGGGCGACGCGCGCATGCCGGGCGGGACGTTCCGGCTCGGCTCGGTGCCGGAAGACCCCTTCGTGTTCGACAACGAGAAATGGGGCCACGAGATCGTCGTCGCGCCGTTCCGCATGGCGAAGGCGCCCGTGACCAACGCCGAGTTCGCAGCCTTCGTCGAGGACGGCGGCTACGACCGGCAAGCGCTGTGGTCGACGCAAGGCTGGGCGTGGCGACAGCAGCAGGACCGCACGCACCCGGTCTACTGGAAGCCGGACGCCGCGGGCGGCTGGAAAGTCCGGCTTTTCGACGCGTGGCGGGACCTTGCCCCGCACGAACCTGTCGTGCACGTCAACTGGTACGAGGCCAACGCCTGGTGCGAGTGGGCCGGTCGCCGCCTGCCGACCGAAGCCGAATGGGAATTCGCGGCAACAATGCGTCCCGGACCCGGCGGCGGACTGGTGCGCGGCGCGACGCCATGGGGAGACACCGTCATCGGCCCCGGCTACGCAAACATGGATTCCCGCGCGCTCGGCTGCGTCGACGTCGCGGATTTCGAAGAAAGCGACAATGCGTGGGGCGTCCGCCAGCTTCTCGGCAATGTGTGGGAATGGACGGCGGACACGTTCGCGCCCTTCCCGGGTTTCTCGCCCGACGACTACAAGGAATATTCCGAGCCGCTGTTTCACGACACCAAGGTCTTGCGCGGCGGATCGTGGGCGACGCGCCGGCGCTACATCAACGGCCGCTACCGCAACTATTTCGGGCCGGAGCGCTGGGACATCTTCGCCGGCTTCAGGACCTGCGCGCGGACCTGACGCAACCGGCGGTCGCGCGCCTCCATGGGATGCAGAGTCGGACGATTCCGGCTAATTATGGCTTTCCAGCATTTTCAGGGCAGCAGACCCATCACCGCCGTGGACGAAAATCGCAAATCCAAGCTGAAATCGCGTCTTCTTTTCCTGGCGAAGATCGCGGTCAGCGTGCTTTTGATCGCCTATCTATTTCGCGAGACAAACCCGGCCGACATCGGAAAGCGAATTGCAGGCGCGGATATGGCCTATCTCGTGGCGGCGCTCGCCGTAATCTGTATCATCACTCCTCTCCTCGGCCTGCGCTGGTATCTCGTTCTCAAAAGCATCGGATCCCCGTTGCCGTTCCGAGCCGCGGTCCCGATCAGCTATATCGGCATGTTTTTCGGCCAGTTTCTTCCGGCCGCCGTCGGCAGCGATGCGGTCCGCGGCTGGTTCGCCTACCGCAAGGGCGTCGGTATCCGGGCCGCGGTCACCAGCCTGCTCGTCGACCGGATTTTCGGCCTTCTCGCCCTCGCGCTGATCATTCTTGCGTCCATGCCGGTGCTGAGCGATCTCACCAACAGCGAAGTCACCTACGCCGCATTCGCTGGATCGGCGGGCATCGTCGGCGCCACGTTCGCGGGATTGCTCGTTGCAAACATCCCGGCGAACTTCGTCGCGCGTCCGCGGATCCTGGCGCGCCTCTTCGAATTCGCACGCGGCGTCCGCCCGGGCCTGTGGTCCGGAACCGCCGTGGGCACGCTGTCGGTCAGCCTCTCGATGCACCTCATCTACATATCCGCGGCCGTGCTGATCGCGCGCGCGCTCGGCGTTTCCCTGTCCTATCTGGAGGCGCTCGCGGTCGTCGCGATCGTAACCCTGATCTCGAACCTGCCCATCTCGTTCAACGGTTGGGGCGTTCGCGAAGGCGCGATGGTCATCGGGATGGGATATCTCGGCGTCGGTCAGAGCGATGCACTCACAATTTCGATTCTGCTCGGGCTTCTGATGGCCATCTCGGTGCTGCCCGGACTGCCTGTCTGGGTAGCGATGCGAACGGCTCAGCCGGTCTCCGTCGCAGAAAAGGCGGACGGGAACGCGGAGACCGGATAGCAGCGCCCCCTCATTCGGCTGGCGCGGAGCGTTCCCCGGCGCGGCTCCGGCGCAGATACGCGATGAGCGCGGCGGCCATCGCGACACCTGCAACATCCGTCCAGAACGCCCCGGCAAAGGCGGTCGCGGGCATCAGCATCAGGGCACCCGCCGCCACGAATCCGATCCGCAGGGCGACGTCCAGTCTTCGGACGAAATAGCCGACGAATCCGACCGAGATCAGCCACACGCCGCCGAACGCCGTAGCGATATCGTGGATCAGGTCCGTCGCCTCGCCTTCGAGAAGAAGGCTGGGCGAATAGACGAAGAGGAACGGTACGACGAACGCCGACCAGCCGAACCGCATGGCAAAGAAACCGGTCTTCATCTGTTCGGCGCCCGCGAGCTTGGCGGCGAAAAACGCACCGATGCAAACAGGCGGCGTTATGAACGACAGCATGCCGTAATAGAGTACGAACATATGCGCCGCCATCGGCGATACGCCGCTCTGCGTCATCGCAGGCGCCACCAGGGTCGCGACCAGCACGTAGACGCCGATGGTCGGCATGCCCATCCCCAGAACGATACAGACGACGGCGGACAGGACGAGCAGCACGAGCAGATTTCCATCGCCGATCTGCGACAGCCACAGGGTCAGCGCGAAACCGAGACCGGACTTGGCGATGATCCCGATGATCATGCCCACCGCCGCACCGATCATGACGAGATCGATCACGAGCACGCCGGTTTCCGCGACGGCCCACCAGATATCGCGTAGCGAAAGCCGTTTGCCCTTATATCCGAAGGCGAAGCTGACGAGGATGAGTGCGACCGAGCCGTCGAGGGCAGCCTGCTCGGGTTCGCGGTTGAACGAGAACAGCCCGACGATAAGGACCGCGAAGGGCACGATGAAGACCCATCCCTCCTTCAAAACGGTCAGCAACCGCGGGATCAGGCCCTCGTCGATGCGCTTGATTCCCTCGCGCGCCGCCTCCAGGTCGGCCTGAACGAACAGGCCGCCGTAATACAGGACAGACGGAATGAGCGCCGCGATACAGACCTCGACGTAGTCGACCTGCAGGTAATCCGCCATCACGAAGGCGACTGCGCCCATCACCGGAGGCATCAGCTGGCCGCCGGTCGAGGCCACCGCCTCGATCGCGCCCGCGGATTCGGCCCGGTAGCCGCCCCCCTTCATCATCGGGATCGTGAACGCGCCGGTCGACATGATGTTGGCCCCGACGCTCCCCGAAATGGAGCCGAACAGGCTGGAGGCGCAAATTGCGACCTTCGCGCCGCCGCCGCGATACCGGCCCATCAGCGCGATGGAAACGTCGTTCAGGAAGTCGGAGGCACCCGACGCCCGGAGAAGCGCGGCGAACAGCAGGAACGCGATCACGATGGTCGTGACGACCCGCATCGGCACGCCCATCAGCGCGTTCGTGTCGAACGCGAGATACGTGACGAGGTCGCCGAATTCGATCGCCTGACCCTGCAGCTGACCGGGAATGTGCTGTCCGGCAACGCCGAAGCCGATAAAGGCGAGCAGAACGATCAGCAGGACGAGGCCGACCGAACGGCGAAGTCCCTCGGCCACGAGGACCATGAGAACGATGCCGCAGATGACGGCGTCCGCCGGCTGATACACGATATCGTCGGCGAGCCGCGCATAATCCCACGCCAGATAGCAGCAGACGACCAGGCCGGCGACCCCGCACAGCCAGTCGTACCACGGAACGCGACCGCGGCGCTTTTCGCCGCGGATCGTCAGGTGGGTGAATGTCAGCAGGAACGCCCCGCCGATCATCGGGAACATGAACTGCTGATCGTAGATCTGCAGCCCAAGCGTCCGATACAGATCGGTAGATCGCGCGATGGCGGCGATCACCAGCAGCACGGACAAGCCGATGACCAGCGTGCGTATCCGCCGGGGCGCCGGCGAAATCTGCTCGGCTGTCATCGTGTCTGGGGACGTTTCCATCGGCGGGCCCGCGATAGGTTCCTGTCAGAAAAATCCGGCCCGCCGCGCAACGCGTGCGCCTGCGGGCCGGTTATGTCTGGCCGAAAACGGCTCAGTTCATCAGGCCTGCTTCCTTGTAGAACTTGGCCGCGCCGGGATGAATACCCACGCCCTTGATGTCGTTCGGCATCTTGCCGGGGTTGAACCCGCGGAACACGCCGCTGATCTTGACCAGCCCGTCCTTGCCGCCGTGCAACGCCTTCACGGCCTTGTAGACGATCTCGTCGGGCGTCTTGGTCGACGTCATGAGGTTCATGTCGAACGCCATCACCCAGACCGGCCCGTCGTCGAGCCCGACCGAGCCCTTCCGCGGTTTCAGTTCGATCAGATAAGAGTTGGGATAGGCATTGGTCATCGCCGCAACCGACTTTTCGTCGCGGTTCATGCCGAGAATGCGGATACCGCCCACCTTGGCGTCGGCGTTGCGCAGCCGCGAGCCGCCGAGGGAACTGAGCGTGCCGTCGACCGATCCCTTCAGGAAAAGCTGGGAGGCCGCATGCGTGTTCGGCACCGGCACACCCTCGAAATCGTCGACGCTCATCCCCGCGTTACCCACGAAAGCCGCCAGGATGGGGCGCACGGTCTTGTGCGCCGTGAAGCCGACCGGATATCGCTTGCCCTTCAGGTCGTTCAGCGTCTTGTACGGCGAATCCTTGCGGACCAGCGTGCCGACCGGCAGCGGAACGAGGCGCGTGACCAGCGTCCAGTTCTCGGTCTTTCTCCCCTCGAAGGAATTGGTCCCGCCGAGGACGTCGTTGATGTCGCCGGTCGAGTTGACGCCGAACGTCATCGTCCCCTTGGCGACCAGCGGCACGTGATGCGCATTGGAGGTATGCGGCACCGCGCGGGTCTTGAGCCCTGCGCCGTCGGCGATAACCTTCGCCACGCCGGCCCCGATGCGGTTGGTCAGCGACCCGGCCGGGCCCGTGCCCACGCCGACGGTCTGCGCCGCCGCCGTCACCGCGAACGCGGTCGTCGCGGCAACGACAAAGGTAAATCCGATTCGTTTCATGATGTTCCTCTCTCTTGACGTTTCCCAATGCCCGCACTTTATGCGCAGTCGTCGCTGCCGGGCCTCACGGACAGGTTACATGGGAATAGGACGGGGGAAAAGACGGGCGAAAGGCCCCGAGACACCTCGGAAGGCGGCGTGTGGCAGCGAGATTACGCCTCCCGGATGCCGGAACACGGTAGACAAGAAGGTAATTGGCGGAGGGAGAGGGATTTTGTCGGTACCGAGCCTCCCCAGTGTATGTATCAAGATCTAACAGATGTCTAACGTCAGCGCCCCTGGGACAGATTGAGGCCTTTGCGTAACGGAGGATTT
>JAYQUR010000036.1:0-16567 GCA_038148075.1 Alphaproteobacteria bacterium
CCGTAGGACTCGTACATGCGCCGCACATACTCGTTGGTGTCCGGATCGTCGGGCCGCAAGCCCATATAGCCTTCGAGACTGCTGTGGCCGTTGCGGTAGCCGACCGTGCCGAACTTGGTCCAGCCGTCGTGGCCGAGCCGGGCGAAATCGGTTAGGAAGGACAGCTCCATCGGCGGCTCTTGCCCGTCCGCGCGTATCTTCGCTTCGAGCTTCTGCGCCGCCTTGCCGGTCGATTCGTGCGTGACGCCGGGATGCGAGGAGTCGAGCTGGTTCTCGAGGAAGATCTTCCAGTTGGACTGTTGCACCATGCGGAAACAGTCGCCGACGACCTCGGTTTCCCCGCCGGGCGCCCGGTCGATCAGCTGATCGAATGCACCGGCCGCCTCCCCGAGATGGGTCCTCAGGTCCGGGCCGCCCTTCGCCAGGTTCGCGAACCAGAAGCCGCGATAGTTGTCCACCTGCGCCGGCTGCGCCATGTGGAATTCCGGATCGTCGAAGTCGAGATTTGTCCCTTCGTACTCACGCCTTGCCGGCATGCCTTCGAGCTTGCCGTCCAGCTCGAACGTCCAGGCATGATAGGAGCAGTAGAAATGATTGCCGGTATTCCCCTTCCGTGCGGTGCAGAGCTGCGCGCCGCGATGGGGACACCTGTTGTACAGGACGCGCACCTGGCCGTCCTGACCTCGGATCATCACCACCGGCTGACGGCCGATCTGGGCGAGATAATAGTCCCCCGATTTCTTCACCTGGCTTTCGTGGCCGACATAGATCCAGGTACGCTCGAAGATGCGCTCCATCTCCAGGTCGAAAATGTCGGGGTCGGTATAGGCCTTGCGGTGGGCGCGGTCGGGCTCGACCAGCGCGGCAAGTTCGGTTACGGACCAGGACATGGCGCGTTCCTCTGGTAATTCGGACAGGGCGAAATCTTCGCGCGGCACGGCAAGATGAGTCCAGAGCGTTCCGCAACGGCCTTGGTCTTTGACTTTGGCCGGGCAGGCGGGAAAATGCGCGCCGCAACAGGGGAAGAAACGCATATGACGGGGTCCAGGACTGTCGCCGAATCCATCGCCGCCGAGCTTGCCGATCGCGGCGTGGGACGCATGTTCGGCGTTCCGGGCGGCGGATCCAGCCTCGACCTGATCGACGCGGGCGCGCGGGCCGGCATCGAATTCCTGCTGTGCCGAACGGAAACCGCAGCGGCGATCATGGCCGCGGTCACGGGCGAACTGACCGGCGTTCCCGGGGTCGTGCTGACGGGAATCGGGCCCGGCGCGGCCGCCGTCGTCAACGGGATCGCCTACGCCTCGCTCGAGCGCGCGCCCGTGCTGCTGTTCACCGACGCCCACGAGGAGGAGAAGACCGCGCCGCCGCATCAGATTTTCGACCAGCGCGCCCTGTTCGCGCCGATCAGCAAGGCGCAGCTGCGCCTGACCCCCGCGAATGCCGGCGATTTTCCGGCGCTCGCCGACCTCGCCGCCGCCGAGCCGCCGGGTCCGGTTCATATCGACCTGTCGGCGGGCGACGCCGCTGCCGCCGTCCAGCCGGGAGACCCGCCGGAGGCGGCACCGCGATCGACGCCCCCGGAAACGGAAACGCTCGCGCGCGCGGCCGATCTCATGGCGAACGCGAAACGTCCCGTCCTTATCGCCGGCCATCAGGCGCGCCTGTCCGATCGCGCGGCGGCCGTTCGCGCATTCGCGTCGGCGCTCGGCGGTCCCGCGATGACGACCTACAAGGGCCGCGGCCTGATCCCGCACGACAGCCACGAATTCGCCGGCACCTTCACGGGATCGAAGAGCGACGGAATCGTATTGTCCGAAGCGGACCTGATCCTGTTCTGCGGCGCCGACCCGGTGGAGATGATCCCCGGCCGCTGGACTTACGAAGCGCCGGTCGTCGTGATCGGCGAGACGGGCGGCCTCGCCTGGCCGTTCGAACCGGCGGCGGAGATCGTCGCCCCCGTCGCCGGGACAGCAGCCGCCCTCGCCGCGGCGGCGGGGGCCGCCGACTGGACCGATGCGGAAATATCCGGCCTGCGGGCGCGCCTCTTCGCGACAAGCGACCTGTCGGGCCACGGGCATACGGCGCAAACCGTCATCGATGCGCTCGCGGCCGCCGTTCCCGACGGCACCCGCCTCACGGTGGATGCCGGCGCGCACATGTTCTCCGCGATGACCCGTTGGCCGGCGCGGCAGCCGTTCGACGTCCTGAAATCGAACGGTCTGTCGACGATGGGATACGCCGTCCCCGCCGCAATCGCGAGCCGGCTGGAACAGCCCGGCCGCCCGGTCGTCGCCGTGACAGGCGACGGCGGCATGATGATGTCGCTGTCGGAACTCTCGACCGCCGCCCGGCTCGGGCTGCGGATGACCGTCGTCGTCGTCAACGACGCGGCGCTGTCCCTCATCGACATCAAGCAGCAGCGCCAGCAGCGGCCGCCGCTCGGGGTCCGCTATCCGGAAACGGATTTCGCTTCTGCGGCCCGCAGCCTCGGCTGCGCGGGCTGGCGCGTCGGGCGCGACGACGCGCTCGCCCGGGCACTCGGGGAAGCCCTCGCGTTCGACGGGCCGTCGGTGGTCGACGTAACGGCCGACCCGTCAGGCTACCGGGATCAGATGATCGGACTCAGAGGCTAGAAAGCGGGCTTCAGCCCTTCGCCATCGCCTTCGCGAAGGAATCGCGCAGGCCCACCGTGCGATTGAACACCGGCGCCCCGGGCTCGCCGTCCGGGTCGGCACAGAAATAGCCGAGACGCTCGAACTGCACGACTTCGCCCTCGCCGAGACCGGCGAGCGCGGGCTCCAGTTTGCAGCCGGTCAGCACCTCCAGAGATTCCGGGTTGATCTCCGCCAGGAAATCCTCCGCCGCGCCTGGGTTTTCGTTCAGGAACAGCGGCTCGTAGAGACGCACTTCGGCGTCGATCGCGTGCGCCGCCGATACCCAGTGAAGGGTGCCCTTCACCTTGCGCCCGTCGGGCGAATCGCCGCCGCGAGTCGCGGGGTCGTAGGTGCAGCGAAGCTCTACCACCTCGCCGGCATCGTCCTTGATCGCGTCGGTGCAGGTGATGAAATAGGCCGAGCGCAGCCGGACCTCGCGGCCGGGCCCGAGGCGGAAGAACTTGTTCGGCGGGTCTTCCATGAAGTCGTCGCGCTCGATCCAGATCTCGCGGGAGAACGGCACCGTGCGCGTCCCCGCGCTGTCGTCGCGCGGATTGTTGGATGCCTCCAGCTCTTCGGTCTCGCCTTCGGGATAGTTCTCGATGACGACCTTGAGCGGCCGGATCACGGCCATGCGCCGCAACGCGCCTTCGTTCAAAGGTTCGCGGATGCAGTGCTCCAGCATCGCGGCCTCGACGACGCCCTCACTCTTCGAGATCGCGAGGCGGCCGACGAAATCGCGGATCGCGCCCGGCGGCACGCCGCGCCGCCTGAGGCCCGAGACGGTCGGCATGCGCGGGTCGTCCCAGCCGGCGACGTGCCCCTCGGCGACGAGCTGGGTCAGCCGGCGTTTCGACAACACCGTATGGGTCAGATTGAGCCGCGAAAACTCGTACTGCCGCGGACGCGCCGGCACCGGCAGGTTCTCGATCAGCCAGTCGTAGAGCGGGCGGTGATCGGCGAATTCCAGCGTGCAGAGCGAGTGGGTGATACCCTCGAGGGCGTCGGTCTGCCCGTGGGCGTAATCGTAGGTCGGATAGATGCACCACGTATCGCCCGTCCGGGGATGCGGCGCGCGCACGATGCGGTAAAGAACCGGATCGCGCAGGTTTATATTGCCGGAGGCCATGTCGATCCTGGCGCGCAGCACCTTCTCGCCGTCGGCAAAGTCGCCGGCACGCATCCCGCGAAACAGCTCGAGGTTCTCTTCCGGCGTGCGATCGCGGTGCGGGCTGTTCCGGCCCGGCTCGGTCAGGGTGCCGCGGTATTCGCGAATTTCCTCGGCGCTGAGATCGTCGACATAGGCCTTGCCCTCCGAAATCAGGTGTTCCGCCCACCGGTAGAGCTGTTCGAAATTGTCGGAGGCGTATTTGACGTCGCCCTCCCAGTCGAAACCGAGCCAGCGAACGTCCTTCTCGATCGCGTCGATGAACTCCTGGTCTTCCCTGGCTGGATTGGTGTCGTCGAAACGCAGATTGCACGAGCCGGCGAATTCCGACGCGATCCCGAAATTCAGGCAGATCGACTTCGCATGTCCGATGTGGAGATACCCGTTGGGCTCGGGCGGGAACCGCGTACGGATCCCGTCATGAAGGCCGGACGCCAGGTCTTCGCGGATGCGGTCGCGGATGAAATCGTGGATTTCGCCCGGTTTTTCGGCGTTGTCGTCGTTGTCGCTCATGGCGGAGCGTATAACACGGGAAAGCGCGCGCGCTAAGTTTTCTTCCGCTAGATTACCGTGAAAGAAAGGGAGACGGGGTGTTCAAGTCGGGACCTGCCGCCGGCATCTTCTGGATGTGCATGGCGACGCTGATAAGTTCGATTTCCGGCGGCATGGTGCGGGAGCTTTCGGGCCAGATTCCGACGATGGAGCTGGTTTTCTTCCGAAACGTGATTGCGTTGTGCGTCCTTGCGCCGGTCGTCATCCGCCAGGGGGTCGGCCTGCCGTCCAGGAGCCAGATTCCCGTCTATGCGCTTCGCGTCCTGTTCGCTTATTTCGCGATGGTGATGCTGTTCTACGCCCTCGCGAGAATGCCCATCGCCGACGTCTATGCGCTGCAATACACGATCCCGCTGTTCACCATCCTGCTTGCCGTCGTCGTCCTCAAGCAGCACGCCGACATCCATAGCTGGGCGGCGTGTATCGTCGGCTTCATCGGCACGCTGATCGTGATGCGGCCCGGCATCATCGAGATCACGCTGGCCTCCGCCGCCGCCCTGTCGACCGCGTTCATGCACGCAGGCTCCAATACGACGATCAAGATTCTCGCGCGCCGGGACAACCCCGAGGTCATCACGCTCTGGACCAATATCGGCATGCTGCCGCTGGCACTGATTCCGACGCTGTTCCTTTGGGTGACGCCCACGCTGGAACAGTGGCCGCTGGTGCTGGGCATCGGCCTAGTCAGCTCGATCGGCGGCTACTGCTTCACCCGTGCGGTATCGGCTGCCGACGCTCGGATCGTCCAGCCCTTCCAGTTCTCCCGGATGATCTTCGCGACCGCCATCGGCTGGATCATGTTCTCGGAACTGCCCGACATCTGGACGTGGGTCGGCGCGGCCGTGATCTTTGCCGCCTCCTACTACGTCGTCTATCGTGAAGGAAAGGCGCGACGCGCCCAACGAAAGGCCGAACAGCAATGACCGATCTGCCGCCTCCGCCGGACATCGTTTTTCGAAGCGTCAGCGACCTCATCGCAGGCCATGCGCAACGCGCGCCCGATGCTCCCTGTCTCGTGTCGATCGACGAGGGCGACGCCACTCTGACCTGGGGCCAGCTCTGGCGCCTGACGAACAAGCTGTCGGCCTGGCTGCACGCCCGCGGCATCGTCGCGAACGACCGCATCCTGGTCCTCACCGACAATTCGCTCGAGAACCTCGTCCTCTATTACGGCGTCCAGCGGCACGGCGCGACGTTCTGTACCGTCAACGTCGAAATAAACGCCAACCACATGCGCGAGATCATCGATCGTCTCGACCCGAAGATCGTACTCTGGCACGACGAACTCGATTTCGGGGGGGACCTCGGCCCCGTCAGAGACGGCGCGCCCGGCGAGTGGATCCCGTTCGGATCGCTCGACCCCGACGGCACGGCGGCGGACGGGGGCCTGTTCGAATCTCTGAACGATCTCGACGGCGAAACGGCGCCCCCCGATGTCTCGGGCGAAGACGACGCCGCGGTCATCTGTTTCACGTCGGGAACGACGGACCGGCCGAAGGGCGTCATCCATTCGTTCGGAAACTACAATTACATCGGCGCCCAGACGGCCTATCTATGGGGCCTGACGCCGGAGGACCGCGTTCTGGAATACCGGTCTTTCTCGTGGTCGTCGTCGCACCAGATCGTGCTGCAGCCGCTTCTGTTCGGCGGCGGCTGCGTCTGTTTCGCGCGGAAGTTCTCGTTCGGGCGACTGTTCGGATGGATCCGCGGTTACGGGATTACCAAGGCGATCGGGATTCCGGCGGTGGTCAACATGCTGCTCGATACCGACCCGGGGAACGCCACCGCCGATCTTACCCGGCTGGAGTTCATGAGCTGCAGCACGGCGCCGCTGATGGAGGAACAGCACCGCCGTTTCGAGGACACCTACGGCATCAAGCTGATCCAGCATTACGGGATGAGCGAAGGCGGCACGGTCGCCGGCAACCACCATCTCGCGCGCCGGATCGGCAGCGTCGGCAAGCCGGGCATCGGGCAGAACCTGAAGATCGTCGACGAGGACGGCAACGAGGTGCCGCCGGGAACCGAGGGAGAAATCGAGATCGGCGGCCCGCAGAACGCCACCGCCTATCTCAATCCGGACGGCAGCATCGAGACGGTCCGGGGCAAGCGGCTGAAGACCGGCGATCTCGGCGTACTCGACGACGACGGCTATCTCCGCGTCACCGGCCGCGCGAAGGAACTGATCATCCGCGGCGGCGTCAATATCTCGCCGCTGGAGATCGACAACGTCGTGATGGGACATCCCGACGTCCTCGAAGTGTGCACGGTGGGCGTCCCCGACAAGATCTACGGCGAGGCGGTGGTCTGCTACGCCGCGCCGCGCAGCGACCGCACGCTGGACGCCGCCGATCTCGCCCGCCATTGCGCCGAGACGCTGCCCGACTTCAAACGCCCCAAGGCGTTCGAGATCGTCGACGCGGTCGCGCGCAACGCCCGCGGCAAGGTCGACCGCAACGCGATGCGCGACATCTGGCTGGAGGCCCACGCCGGCGCCGAGGAGAAGCGCGCATGACGGAAAGAATCGTCATCCGCGGCGGCCACGTCATCGACGGCACCGGCGCGCCCGGGATCGACGCCGATGTCGCCATCGAGGACGGCCGGATCGCGGAGATCGGCACGGACGTCTCCGCGTCGGGCGCCGAGGTCGTCGACGCGTCGAACCGCGTCGTCGCGCCCGGCTTCATCGACATCAAGACCCATTCCGACTGGACGCTGCCGCTGATGCCGCAGGCGGAAAGCAAGATCCGCCAGGGCGTGACGACTGAGGTGATCGGCCATTGCGGATATTCCTGCGCACCGGCGCTGCCGGAGCGCGTCGACCAGCTCGCCGACTATCTGAGCCCGAGCGCGCCGTGGCTGACGTTCCGTGCAACGAACTTCCGCGATTACCTGGACCAATATCCCGCGCTGTCGGTAAACACTGTCCATCTCGTCGGACACAACACGCTGCGCCTGATGGCGATGGGAATGGAGGACCGGCCGCCGACGCCGGCGGAGCTCGACCACATGCGCGCGCTGCTGGTCGAGGCGCTAGACGCGGGCGCGCTCGGCATGTCGTCGGGCCTGTTCACGGCGCCGGGCTCCTATTCCGACGTAGACGAGATGGTCGCCATCGGCAGCCTGTTGAAGGACGCGGGCGCGCGCTACTTCACCCATCTCCGCGACGAGGGAAACACGGTCTACGATTCGGTCCAGGAGGCGATGGAATTCGCCGAGCAGGTCGGCGTCCATGTCCAGATCGTCCACATGAAACTGTCGGGCACCGACAACTGGGGCGGGGCTGCGAAGCTGATGGGCCTGCTGGCAGACGCGCGTGGCCGCGGCGTGCCGATCGACTGCGACATCTATCCCTACACGGCGGCGAGCAATCCGCTGAAGAACCTGTTCCCGCCGTGGCTGCAGGAGGGCGGCGTCGATGCGATGATCGCGCGGCTCGGAGACGACGGCGTGCGCACCCGTCTGCGCACGGCACTCGACGCCGAGGGCCTCAACAATTTCGGCCGCATCCCTGACTGGAACGCGGTCCGCGTCTCGATCTCGCCGGACCTGCCGCAGCACGCCGGGCGCACGATGGCGGAGCTGTCGGCGGCGGACGCGCTCGGCAGGGGCGGTGACGGGTTCGACGCCGCGCTCGACTACATCGTCGCCGACCGCGGCCAGACGCGGGTGCTGGTGGAATCGATCTCCGAGGACGACGTGAAGGACTTCGTCCGCTCGACCGACGTGATGATCGGCTCCGACGGCAACTCGGTCGCGCCGACGGGCACGACCGGACAGGGAAAGCCGCACCCGCGCTTCTACGGCACGTTCGCCCGCGTCCTTGGCCGCTACGCGCGCGACGAGAGCCTGCTGCCGCTGCATGCGGCGCTATGGAAGATGACCGGCGCGTCGGCGCGCGCGCTGGGGCTGAAGGATCGCGGCCTTCTGCGGCCCGGCTACGCGGCGGATGTCACCGTCTTCGACCCCGTCACCATCGCCGAGACCGCGACCTACGAGAACCCCCACAGTTTCGCCGGCGGCATCGACACGGTGCTGGTCAACGGCGTGCCGACCTACCGCTACGGCACGCACACCGGCGTTCTCGCGGGTCGGACGCTGCGGCGCGGGACGGACTTCGCCCGCGCCTGAAGCCGCCGCTGGCCGGCATTCGGGCGCCTAGGCTGCGGTTTCGGCGGGCGGCTTCATGTCATAGGAAATTCGGCCGGCGGGCAGATAGAACATCTGCACGACGGCGCCGCCTTTCACCTCGGGATAATGGTGGCTCCCGGGGGCGGGCGACGTCCAGCCGCCGTAGCACCAGCCGTTCGGGCCGGACGCCGCGGCACCGTCGGTGATCGGCACGATAAGGTTGATCTCGCCATAGGGATGACCGTGATACTGGCCTCGAAACACCTCGTCGCTGTCCATGTAGACGAGCGTGATGCTGAAGTGGAAGGTCTCCGGCGTCGGCTCCTGCAGCTTGCTGCGCCTGTAGGTGGCGCCGCCGACTTCCTCGTTTGCCGCCCACCCCTCGGCCACGCCCTGTTTCGCGAGGCCGGCGAGTGCATCGTAGATTTCGGAGCCGGGACCGCACTCGGCGTTCAGAAATTTCTCGAGCTCGTCGCCCGGGGTCCGGTTCTTGACCGTCTCCAGAAACGAAATGCTCTTGTCGATCAGTACCTGCCGTTTATCCATGCCAGCCTCCGTTCTCGAGTGGTGCGTTGCCGGGGTCAGAATCCCGAAAAGTCTGCGATTTCATCGAGCCGCGCGCGCCCCTGCACGCCGCGCTTCGCGTTTGCCGCATCGTCGCCGACACCCAGCGACATGCCGCAAACCAGGATTTCGGACGGCGCGATCGGAAGGTGCCGCCGCACGATCACGTGATATTTCGAAAAGGTTTCCTGCGCGCAGGTATCCAGCTCACGGGATTTGGCCGCCAGCATCACGTTCTGAATGAACATGCCGAGGTCGAGCCAACTGCCGACTTCGAGGTCGCGGGCAATCGTGAAGAAAATTCCGACCGGTGCGCCAAAAAATCCGTAATTCTTCCCGGTCTGACCCAGGCGCCCTTCCCTGTCCGAGTACGCGATGCCGAGCGCCCCGTAGAAAATTTCGCCGAATTTCTTGCGGCGCGAGAGAAAGGGTTCGGGAAGCGGATCCGAATAATATTTGTACTCGGACGCATACGCGTCGCGTTCACTCTCGTGCGCCCGCAAAATTTCCGCCGAGATCGCATCCTTCACGCGCCCCGAGACGACATAGGCTTTCCAGGGCTGGATGTTCGCCCCGCTCGGCGCGCGGGCAGCGGCCCGCAGGATGGACTCAACGGTTTCGCGTGCCACCGGCGTGGGCAGAAAGGCACGACACGCAAAGCGCCGCACCATCACGTCCTCCACGGGATTTGCCGGCGGCGGTCCGACAGCGCGAGCGGATTGGATTTCTTCTTCCATGACCGCGGCTACACTAGGCGTCAACCCGGGTGGAGCAAAGTGAAATACCGTTTTCGTCACGGCCTGAAGCCGCCGCTGGACGCCGCCCCCGCGAGCATGCCACCATTGCGTCTCGCCTCGCCCGGTAACCTAGAACGCGCGACAGGTACCCGATGAGCAACGCCACGGATCCTCCGGCGACAACGCCGACGATCGACACGAAGCCGAAAACCCAGCGGCCGCGGATGTACAAGGTCGTGCTGCTGAACGACGATTACACGCCGCGCGAATTCGTCGTCCAGGTCCTGAAAGCGGTCTTCCGGACCACCGAGGAAGAGGCCTACCAGATCATGATGACGGCGCACCAGCGCGGCACCTGCGTGGCCGCCGTCTATACGAAGGAAGTAGCGGAGAGCAAGGCGAAGGAAGCCACCGATCTCGGCCAGCAGGCCGGCCACCCGCTGTTCTTCTCGACCGAGCCGGAGCAATAGACACGTGACCGACTCCCATAATCGGCTGGAGAACAAGGCAACCGACGGCGGCCCGCAGCCCTGCTCGCCGCCGCATCCGAACCCGTCCAGGCCGTCGGAAGCGCCGCCGCCATTGTCCTGCGACACGCACTGCCACGTGTTCGGGCCGCGCGGCCGGTTCCCCTACTTCGAGGGCCGTCCGTACGACCCGCCGGAAGCGCCCTACGCGAAGCTGCGCGCGCTGCACGACCGTCTGGGCCTCGACCGCGCGGTCGTGGTGCAGTCGGCGATCCACGGCGTCGACAACAATGCGATGCTGGATGCGCTGGCGCAATCGGGCGGCCGTTACCGCGGCGTCTGCAACCTCGATGCATCGTTCGCCGAAAAGGACATCGAGGCGATGCACGCGGCCGGCGTGCGCGGCGTACGGTTCAATTTCGTGCGTTTCCTCGGCGGGCCGCCCGATCTCGGCGTCTTCAGGCGCGTCACGGATATGGTCGCCGATTTCGGCTGGCACGTGACGGTTCACGCCTGGACGGACGACCTGACCGAGCACGCGAACCTGTTCGGTTCGCTCAAACTGCCCGTGATGCTGGAGCATATGTGCCACATCGATCCGGAAGCGGGTCTCGAGCAGGCGCCGTTCCGCCTGCTTCTGGCGGGCATTCGCGAACACGGCTGGTGGTCCAAGATCGCCAACGGCGACCGCGTCTCGAAGACGGGCCGTCCCTACGACGACGTCGCGCCCTACGCCCGGGCGATCATCGAAGCCGATCCCGACCGGGTGATCTGGGGCACCGACTGGCCGCACCCGATGTATCGCGGGACGATCCCCGACGACGGCGAGCTGGTCGACCTGCTCTACCGCTACGCACCGGACGCCGAAACGCGGCGGAAAATACTCGTCGACAACCCGGCGCGGCTGTACGGGTTCGACGGCTAGGCGGCCCTACTCCGCGGCCGCTTCCGTCGCCATCGACAGCCGGACCTTCTCGCCACGGAGGTCGTGCTCGCTCACCGCGCCGTCGCCCAATTTCAGCGTAAAGGTCGTCGCCAGGGTCTGGGAGGCGATGAGGTCGGCGAACTTCTCCGCCGATTCCAGCACCGCGGGCGAGGCATCGATGCCGAGCGCGATGCGGTCGGCGACGTGGAAGCCGGCGTCCTTGCGGGCATTCTGGACGGCGCGGATCAGGTCGCGCGCGGTGCCTTCCTGCTCCTGGTCGGCGTCGACCGACGTGTCGACGACGATCGCACCGGTGCCGCCGAACGGCTCGGCATCGCCGCCGTCGTCGCAGATCATTCTTAGCTCGAACTCGTTATCGGCGAGGTCCTCGCCGGCGACGCGCACGCCGCCGTCCTCCAGCATCTCGTAATCGCCCGCCTTCGCGGCGGCCATCACCTCTTTCATCTTCTTGCCGAGGCGGCGGCCGATCTTGGGGTCGACGCGCAGATCGACCGACCCGAACGCTTCGAGATCGTTGGAGAATTCGATGGTCCGGATGTTCAGTTCGCTGGAGAGCATCGCCGCGTGGCGTTCGAGCGACGGCGCCGACGGATGCACGACGACCGCCTTCTTGAGCGGCAGGCGCACGCGGAGCCGCTGACGGTCGCGCACGGCGAGACCGGCCGAACACGCGCCGCGCACGAGATCCATGCGGTGCGCGAGATCGGCGTCACGGTCGAACGCCGCACCCGCCGGCCAGTCGGTCAGGTGCACCGAGCGCTCGCCGGTCAGGTTGCGATAGAGCTTTTCCGTCACGATCGGCAGCAGCGGCGCGCCGATCTGGCACGCACGCACCAGGACCGTATAGAGCGTGTCGAACGCCGCGCGCTTGGAGGCCGTTTCCTCCTCCTCCCAGAACCGGTCGCGGCTGCGACGGATGTACCAGTTGGTCAGCACTTCCATGAAGTCCGCAAACCGCCGGGCGGCGCCGGGGATGTCGTACTGCGACAGCGCTCCGCTCACGCCGTCGGAGGCGTCGGCGAGTTTCGTCAGGATATATCGGTCGAGCTCGTGCTCCGCCCCGGTGACGAGCCTGGGCTCGAAATCCTCGAGGTTCGCATAGAGCGAGAAGAACGCGTACGAGTTCAGCAGCGGCGAGATCGCTTCGCGCTGCACCTGGGCCAGCTCCCGCGCTTCCTTCGGGATGACCAGATCGCCGCCCGACAGGACCGACGACGACACCAGGAACCAGCGCATCGTGTCGGAGCCGTACGCATCGAAGAATTCGAGCGGGTCGGGATAGTTGCGCAGCCGCTTGGACAGCTTCTGACGGTTCTCGTCCAGCACGACCCCGTGGCACATCGCGTTGAGGAACGGCGGTTGGTCGAACAGCATCGTGCCGAGCACCATCAGCGTATAGAACCAGCCGCGCGTCTGGGCGACGTATTCGACGATGAAATCCGCCGGGAAATGGGTTTCGAACCAGTCCTTGTTCTCGAACGGATAGTGAATCTGGGCGAACGGCATCGCGCCGGATTCGAACCAGCAGTCGAACACCTCCTCGATACGGCGCATGGTGGACTTGCCGGTCGGATCGTCCGGATTCGGCCGCGTAAGCTCGTCGATATAGGGCCGGTGCAGGTTGTCGGGACGCACGCCGAAATCGGCCTCCAGCTCGTCGAGCGAACCGTAGACGTCGACGCGCGGATAGTCGGGATCGTCGCTTACCCAGACCGGCAGCGGCGTGCCCCAGAAGCGCGTCCGGCTGATGTTCCAGTCGGCGGCGTCCTCCAGCCACTTGCCGAACAGCCCGTCGCGGACGTGGCCCGGGATCCAGTTGATCCGCCGATTGTTCTCCGACATGGCGCCGCGGAACTTGCTGACCTGCAGGTACCAGCTGTCGACCGCCTTGTAGATCAGCGGCTGGTCCGTACGCCAGCAATGCGGATAGGAATGGTCGATCGTGTCCTGCCGGAACATCTTCCCCTCGTCCTTGAGGCGCTGGATGATCGGCGGATTGGCTTCGAACACCTGCATGCCGGCATAGTCGGAGACCGGCTCGACGAAACGTCCCGCCTCGTCGACCGGCACGACGACGCCGATGCCGTTGGCGCGGCAGACCCGGAGATCGTCCTCGCCGAAGCCGGGCGCCATGTGCACGAGCCCCGTGCCGTCCTCCTCGCCGACGAAGTCGCCTTCGAGCACGCGGAAAGCGTTCTCGGTGCCGGCGAAATAGGGGAACAGGGGCTCGTAGGTTTTACCGAGCAGGTCGCTGCCCTTGACGGTGCGGACGAGTTCCGCACCCTCGAGCTGCTTCGCATAACGTTCGCGCGCGCTGTCGGCGAGGATCACGCGTTTGCCGCCGAGATCCATCACGGCGTAGTCCATGTCCGGCCCGACCGCGACGGCGAGGTTCGACGGCAGCGTCCACGGCGTCGTCGTCCAGATCAGCAGGCTGACGGGCGTGCCGTCCTCGTCCGGCTCGGTCAGCGGGAACGCGACCGTCACCGCGGGATCGGTGCGCATCCGGTAGGAATTGTCGAGCCGCGTTTCGAAGTTAGACAGCGGCGATTCCATCGCCCAGCTGTAGGGAACGACGCGATAGTCCTTGTAGACGAGGCCACGGTCGTAGAGCTGCTTGAACGCCCACAGGCAGCTTTCCATGTAGTCGAGGTCGAGCGTCTTGTAGGAGTTCTCGAAATCGACCCAGCGCGCCTGACGGGTGACGTATTCCTCCCAGTCGGCGGTATATCGCAGGACCGACTGGCGGCACGCCTCGTTGAACTTGTCGACGCCGAGCTCGATGATCGCCTTGCGGCCGGAGACGCCGATCTCCTCCTCGGCCGACAGCTCGGCCGGAAGCCCGTGCGTATCCCAGCCGAAGCGGCGCTCGACCCGCTTGCCCGCCATCGTCTGGAAGCGCGGGATGATGTCCTTGACGTAGCCCGTCAGCAGGTGGCCGTAATGCGGCAGGCCGTTCGCGAAGGGCGGGCCGTCATAGAAGACGAATTCGTTGTCCGAGGGCCGCTGTTCGACGGACGCCTCGAAGGTCTTGTCCCCGGTCCAGAATTCCGTGATCTCGCGATCGATCTCCGGCAGCGACACCGGGGCCGGCAGGGGCGGGAATTTCGTCGATCGCGATTGCTCGGACATGTTCGTACCTGGCTCTGATCCATTCTTCGCGGACGCGCGAAGTCCCCGAAATCTGCGAAACGGCACGTCCGCCTGCCGCCGGAACGGCACCGCGAGACCTGCGTTGCAAGGGGGAGTGCTTCATATCGCACCTTCCGGGGCTAATTCAAGCGCACGGATGCCTGCAGGGAGCCGGCAAGCCGGTCGGGCGCGACAACAGGCCTGCAGAAGCATCTGCCGCCCTTGGGCGTGGATACTCGCCGAAAATCGCGGCGCGGCCTACTCCGCCGCTTCCGCTCCCTTGGCAGCATAGCGGCTCTCCGGCACACGGAGGCCGAGGAGATCGCGCAGCGTATTGCCTTCATAGGCCTTGCGGTAGATCCCGCGGCGCTGCAGTTCGGGCACGACCATATCGACGAACGCCTCGAACTCGGTCGGGAACATGGGCGGGATCAGGTTGAAGCCGTCGCAGGCGCCGTTCTCGAACCATTCCTGCATCTCGTCGGCGACCGAGGTCGGCGTGCCGATCATCACCATATGGCCGCGCGTCGCCGCGAAATGCTGATAGAGCTGGCGCAGCGTCCAGTTCTTCTGCCGCGCCATGTCGAGCATCTGGCCCGACCGCGTGCCGACGTCGTCGTTCGCGCCGAGGTCGTCGGGCACCGGCTTGTCGGGATCCAGACCCGTCACGTCGTGGCCCAGCCGGCGCGACAGATAGGCCAGCCCGTGATCTGGATGGATGAGTTCCTGCAGCTCGTCCGCCTTGGCCTGGGCCTGTTCCCTGGTTTCCGCCACGGTCACCGACAGGCCGGGCATGATCTTCAGGTCGTCCGGCTGGCGGCCGTATTTCGCAAGGCGGCCCTTCACGTCGGTATAGAAGTCCTGCGCCATCCCGATGTTCTGATGGGCGGCGAAGATCACGTCGGCCGACTTGGCGGCGAGTTCCCGCCCTTCCTCCGACGCGCCGGCCTGCACGATCACCGGCCGCCCCTGCGGCGACCGCGGCGCATTGAGCGGCCCCTCGACCTGGAAATACTTCCCCTTGTGATTGAGGATGTGCATCTTGTCCCACTCGAAAAACGTGCTCGTCTCGCGGTCGCGAACGAAGGCGTCCTCGTCCCAGCTGTCCCACAGCCCCTTGAGAACCTCGACGAACTCGTCGGCGATCTTGTAGCGCTCCGGCTTCGGCTTGTGCGCTTCCTGGCTGTAGTTGAGGGCCGCGCGCGGGTTGCCGGTCGTCACGATGTTCACGCCGGCGCGCCCGCCGGTGATAACGTCGAGCGTCGCGAAGGCGCGGGCGATCGAATAGGGCTCGTCGAAGCTGGTCGTGCGGGTGCAGACGAGGCCGATATGCTTCGTATGCGCGGCAAGGGCGGTCAGCAGCGTGTACGGCTCGAGCCAGGCGACGTAGTGCTGGCGGTTGAGGGCGGATTCGACGGTGGTCCAGGCGGAGTTGGTATCCGCCGAGAACAGCATGTCCAGCAGCCCGCGTTCGGCGGTTTTCGCCATGTCGACGAAGCGGTCGAAATTCGCGTGCGCATCGTGATGCGAGTCGGGATGGCGCCACGACGCTATGTGATGACCGGTCGGGCGGATGAAAAGGCCGAGCTTCATCTCGGGCATGCGGTTTCCTCCTCGGCATTGGCGCCTTGTTCGTCGACGATAGGCCGCAACGATGCGCAGAGACAAGCGTCAGAGTGCCGCACGGCGGGGCGGAACGACCGCCGGCGGATACCGGAACTATCCGGCCGCCATGCGCTCGCACCAGTCGCGCCACATCGCCCGGTACGCGTCTTCCAGCCCGCGCGTGAAGCCCGCAACGTCGCAGAGCGGCGACGCGGCGAGCCGGGCCCGCATCCCTGCGCGCAACCCGGAAAGCCGGGCGGGGTCGGCCGCAAGGCCGGCGGCGATTTCGACGTAGGCGTCCTCGTCCGGCGCGGTCAACTCGCCGAGCCCGGCCGCCGCAAGCTGCGACGCAGCCTGACGCCCGGCTATGGCGCCGCCGCGCAGCGCGACGACCGGCAGCCCCATGACCTGCCCCCACGTTTAGTACCAGCGGTTAGTTTAGACTGTCAGTCGAGCGGCGAGTAGCCCGCAGCCCCTCCGCAGCGAAGGGCGGATCGCCGCGGGCCGCCACGATGGTCTTGGGCGCCGGCGGCCTGTAGCCGAGCGCACTGTGCGGCCTGACGGTGTTGTAGTGTCGCCGCCATTGTTCGATCAGCACCTTTGCCTCC
>JAYQUR010000037.1:0-16420 GCA_038148075.1 Alphaproteobacteria bacterium
GCCCAGTAGAGCTCGTCACTCACCGGCTCGTAGATCAAGCCGGCGACAAGTTCGCCGTCGCGCTCGGCGGCGATGGAAATGGCGAAATGCGGGATGCCGTGCAGGAAATTCGTGGTCCCGTCGATCGGATCGACGATCCAGCGCTCGTTGGCGTTCTCGCCCTCGTGGACGCCGCTTTCCTCCATCAGGAAACCGAAGCCGGGCCGTGCCTTTCGCAGTTCGTCGAACAGGATCTGCTCGGTCCGCCGGTCGGCTTCGGAGACGAAATCCCCCGGCCCCTTGCGCGATACCTGGAGCTGCTCGACCTCGCCGAAATCGCGTACGAGCCGCCGTGCCGCCTGACGGGCGGCGCTGTGCATGACGTTGATCAGAGGGCCGGGCATCGTTCCGCTCTACGGTTCCGCCGGGGGGCAGCCGTAACTCAGTCCTTCGCCCGCTCGACGTAGGATGCGTCGGCGGTTGCGACGACGACGCGGGTGCCCGCCTCGATATGCGGCGGCACCATTATCTTGACGCCGTTGTCGGCGATAGCCGGCTTGTACGACGACGATGCCGTCTGGCCTTTCACCACCGGTTCCGCCTCGACGATCTGGACCGTGACGTGCTGCGGCAGCGAAACGCCGCTGACGTTGCCGTCGATCAGTTCGGCGGTCACCGTCATACCGTCCTGCAGGAATGCGGCGGGATCGCCCACGGCGTCGCGCGCCAGCGAAAACTGCTCGAACGTCTCGCCGTCCATGAAGTTGAGCTGGTCGCCGTCGGCATAGAGAAAGGTGCATTCCTTCTCCTCGACCATCAGCTTCTCGACCGTCTCGCCGGTGCGGAACCGTTCGTTCGACTTGTTGCCGGACTTGACGTCGCGCATCTCGATCTGGACGAACGCGTTGCCCTTGCCGGGCAGCAGCAATTCGGTCTTGAGAACCGTCCACTGTTTTCCGTCATGCTCGATAACGTTGCCGGGACGAATGGTGTTCGCCTGGATTTTCATCCTGAGATTCCGCTGTCTGGGTGTCTGTGCAAAAGGCGGCGGAACCTATCAGGTTGGTTCCGTATAGGCAATCTCGCTTATCCATCTCGGGCCTTAGGTTTCGGGGCGGTTTACCGCACCCTCTGGCACCGTTTGGAGGTCAGGTCCCGCCGGAATCGGTGTAGCGATGCACGCGTCCCGTGCGGTCCTCTACCAGCCAGCCGTCGCCGTCCGCGCGCACCCGGCCGGACAGGACCGCCACCTTGCCGAATCCGCCCGGAATATCGAGCACGTAGGTCGGCCGCGCGATGCCGGACAGCCGGCCGTCGAGCGTCGCCGCGATGGCGCGGCCCTCGGCGAGCGGCAGGCGGAACCGCGCCGTGCCGCGCGCCTTGTCGGGGTGGTGCAGGTAGTAGGGTTTGACGCGGAGCGCGACGAGCCGGCGCATCAGTTCTTCCAGCACATCCGCGTCGTCGTTGACGCCGCGCAGCAGCACCGTTTGCGACAGGAGCGGGATGCCGGCAGCGGCGAGACGCGCCAACGCGTCGCCGACTTCCGCCGACAGTTCGCGGGGATGGTTGCAGTGGATCGCCATCCAGACCGGCGTCGGGCGCTGCAGAGCCGCGACGAGCCCGTCGGTTACGCGATCGGGGGCCGCGACGGGCGCGCGGGTGTGGATGCGGACGTTCGTCAGGTGCGGGATGTCCTCGAGCGCGTCGAGCAGGTCGCCGAGCCGCCGGTCCGACAGCGACAGCGGATCGCCGCCCGTCAGGATCGCTTCGCGGATGCCGGGCCGGGCGCGGATGTAATCGATTGCCGCCGCCATGTCGTCCGGCCCGGGCGCGTTCGCCGACCGCCCGACGCGTTCGCGCCGGAAGCAGTAGCGGCAATAGACCGGGCAGGCGAGCGTCGGCATCAGCTGCACCCGGTCGGGATAACGGTGGACGAGGCCCGGCACCGGCGAATGGGGGGCGTCGCCGATGGGGTCGGCGAGCTCGTCGGGCATGTCTGTCAGCTCGTCCGGGTGCGGGACGAACTGCCGCGCGATCGGGTCTTCCGGATCGGTGCGATCGATCGCGTTGGCGATGTGCGGCGTCACCGCGATGCTGTACCTGGCGGCAACCTCTTCGATCCGCGCCGCGCGTTCCGGAGAAACGAGGCCGGCCGCGGCAAGGTCGCGCGAACGTCTCAGGGTATGTCCGCCCGCGAAGGGGGCTGCCGTGCTCGGCGACGATGACAAGGTGACGCTCCTGTGGTTGTTGAGGCATTATCGCCGCCATGCCCGATGACGTAACCCCCCGAGAGCCGACTCCCGGCACCGCCGAGACCTGGTGGCACCCCGACCGGTTCGAGGCGCGCGCCGACAACCTCGTCCGCCGCGCCGAGATGGTGAAGAAGCTGCGCGCTTTCTTCGACGAGCGGATGTACGTGGAGGTCGAGACGCCCGCGCTGCAGGTCTCGCCCGGCATGGAGCCGCACCTGACCGCGTTCGAGACCACGCTCGCCGACCCGCACGGCGAGCGGCGGCGGATGTATCTCCACACCTCGCCCGAGTTCGCGATGAAGAAGCTGATGGCAGCGGGCATGCGGCGCATCTACCAGCTCGCCCGCGTCTGGCGCGACGGGGAACGCTCGTGGAAGCACCATCCCGAATTCGCCATGCTGGAATGGTACAAGGCCGGCGAGAGCTGGCGCGGGCTCGCCGACGAGGCGGCCGATCTGGTGCGCGCGCTGTGCGGTCCCGTGGCGCGGCGCGGCGACGTTACCTGCGACGTGCAGGGCTCGTGGGAATTCCTGTCGGTGGCGGAGGCGTTCGGCCGCTATGCCGGGATCGACCTGCTGGCGACCGCGTCCGACCCGCACGCACCGGATACCGACCACCTGCGGTTCGAGGCCGACGGCGTCGGCGTGCGTACCGACGACGGCGATGCCTGGGACGACGTCTTCTTTCGTATCTTCCTCGAGCGGATCGAGCCGCAACTCGGCATCGAGCGGCCGGTCGTCCTTCATTCCTATCCCGCGTCGATGGCGGCGCTCGCCCGAATCGACCCGGCCGATCCCCGTATCGCGCAACGGTTCGAGATCTTTGTCTGCGGCCTCGAACTCGCCAACGGCTACGGCGAGCTGACCGACGCGGCCGAACAGCGGGCCCGCTTCGAGGCCGAGATCGCCCGGCGCGAAGGGTTGGGGCGCGAGGCCTATCCCGTCGACGAGGATTTCATCGCGGCGCTGGCGCAGGGCCTTCCGGAATGTGCAGGCATCGCGCTCGGCTTCGACCGGCTGGTCATGCTGGCGACGGGAGCGGCGCGTATCGAGGACGTGCTGTGGGCGCCGGTGGCGGGCGGAGATTGACCCGCCCTGGTTCTACTTTCAAAGCAGAATTATTTCCCCGACCTTGTGGCGGGGGCCCATGGGTATCGCCGCTGCGGCGCAGGGATGGACCCTCGGGACAAGCCCGAGGGAATAAAAGGAAATACCGGACGAATCGATGGGGCGGATTCCCGCCTAGTTCCCCATCTTCGCGTTGAACGCGGCGACGGCCGCGCCCGGCCCGTCGGGGTAATCCCACACGCCCGACGCGACCGCGAGGAAGTCGGCGCCGGCCTCGATGACCGTCTCGCAATTCTCGACCGTGATGCCGCCGATGGCGACGCAGGGGATCGTCATCGATTCCTGCCAGAAGGACAGGATTTCGGTGTCGGCCGGCGTCGTGATTTGCTTCGTGTTCGACGGGAAGAACGCGCCGAACGCGACGTAGTCGGCGCCCGCCTCGCCGGCCGCAAAGGCAAGATCGCGCGACGCCATGCAGGTGACGCCGACGATGGCGTCGTCGCCGACGATGGCGCGGGCCTCCGCGTAAGGCGTGTCGTCCTGGCCGACATGGACGCCGTCGCAGCCGGTCTCGGCGGCGAGGTCGGGCCGGTCGTTCATGATGAAGGCGATGTCGCGGTCCTGCGCGATCGGCCGCAGCACGTCGCACGCGGCGCGCACCTCGTCGTCCGTCGCGTCCTTGAGACGGAGCTGGATGCAGGCGACCGGCCCGCCGTCGAACGCGGCCTTCATCTGATCCGCGAACGCATCGACGCCGCCGTCGAAGGACGGCGGCGTGATGAGATAGAGCTGGCAGGTTTCGGCGCGAATTAGAGGAAATCCGGGTTGGAGCCGTTACCGATCATGCCTTGCCCTGATAGATCTTGATGATCTGGTCGAGCATGGCCATCGCGTCTTCCTTCGGGCGCTGGAACGTGTTGCGGCCGATGATCGAGCCGTTGCCGCCGCCGTCGCGGATGGCGCGGACCTCGTTGTAGATGCCGTCGAGATCCTTGGCCTCGCCGCCCGAGAAGACGACGATGCGCCGGCCGTTGAAGCAGCTCTGCACCACGTGCGCGATGCGCGCCGACAGGGTCGAGACGTCGATCTTCTGCGCGTCGTAAACCTTTGCCGCCGCGTCGAGATACATCGCGTCCGTCGGCGGCTTCACCTTGATGATGTGCGCGCCGATCTGGCAGGCGAGATGCGCGGCGTAGGCGCAGACGTCCATCGCGGTCTCGCCTTCCTTGGTCAGAGCGCCGCCGCGGGGATACGACCAGACCACCGTCGCGATGCCGACGGCCTTGGCCTCTTCCGACATCTCCCGGATTTCCTCGATCATCTCGTACTGGTCTTCGGAGCCGGGATAGATCGTGAAACCGATCGCCGAGCAGCCGAGGCGCAGCGCGTCGCCGACGGAGCCGTAGACGCCCTGGTCCTTGTTGGTCGACAGCGAGTTCGCCGAGTTCAGCTTCAGGATTGTCGGAATTGCGCCGGCGAAGCTGTCCGCGCCGGCCTCGATGAATCCGAGCGGCGCGGCGTAGGCGTTGAGGCCGGCGTCGACCGCGAGCTGATAGTGATAATGCGGGTCGTAGCCGGCCGGGTTCGGCGCGAAGCTCCGGGCCGGGCCGTGCTCGACGCCCTGGTCGACCGGCAGGATGACCATCTTGCCGGTGCCGCCCAGCTTGCCGTGCATCAGGATGCGCGCCAGGTTCGCCTTGGTTCCCGGATTGTCGCTCTCGTAGCAGGAGAGGATTTTTCTGACTTTCTGGGAGATGCGCATGGCGGGTTCCTTGTTCCTTCGATCGATACGGCTGATTCGGCCGCTGGCGGACTGCGGTCCGGGGCCGATTGAGAATGACTGGGTGGCGGCCCGCGTCGGGTTCCGTCCCGTCCGGCCGCCGCCTACTCAATACCGCAGCGGGGAGGCTTTTTCACCCGAAAATCGGTCCCCGGGACATAAAATGGCGCTCAAATCGGGCAAAATCGTCCGCTTTGGCGAGATCGAGCGATTCGCCCGCCGTCTCGTCCAGCGCGACGCCGCACCGTGCGGCGACGGCGCGCAGCTTGGCGAGCCCCGCCTCGCCGCCGTCGTACCGCACGGCATCGATACCCGCGCCGACCGCCTCGAATGCGAGCGCGAGGTCGTCGGCGCAATCGATGGAGCCGACGATGTCTGCGCCGGGGACGCGGGCGCGGGTCTCGGCGATCACCGCCGCGAACCAGCTGATACCGGCATAGCCCGCCGCGCCCCGCGCGCTCCGCAGCAGGACGGGCCTCCCCGCATCGACAGCCCTTTCGGCCGCCGCGATTGCGTGCGCGAGCGAATGCACGATGACGATGGCGCGGGCTGTGTTCCTCTCGCTCATGCGCGGACTGTGGCATGTCGGCCCCTGGGTGAACAGGCCGCACCGATTCCGCCCCTCTCGGTTGACGTCTCCGGCGCCGGGACCGTATGTTGCGAAACGTCAAAAGGGTCGGTGGGTTAAGCGTAAAAATGTCGAAACTGGATGAAGCGACGCAGCGGTTGCAGGCGGCGGTCTCCACGCTTGAGGCGGCGGCGCGGGCACGCCCGGATCCCGCGGCTGACGGCGTCGATGCAGCGGCGCTGGACTCGCTGAAGGCCCGCAACGACATCCTCGAAGCCCGCAACGCCGAAATCTCCGGACGGCTCGATCAGGCGATCGGTCGCCTCCGCTCGATCCTGGACGACTGACATGGCCCAGGTCGACGTCACCATCAACGGCCGGAACTACCAGATCGCCTGCGACGACGGGCAGGAAGCGCATCTCGCCCAGCTCGGCGAATATGTCGACCGCCGCGTGAAGGAACTGGTGGCGGCGGTCGGCCAGGTCGGCGATTCCCGGCTGCTGGTGATGGTCGCGCTGCTGATCGCCGACGAGCTTGCCGAAACCTACGCCCAACTGAAGAACGCCAGTGACGCGTCGGACGGCGTCGCGCCAAACGGGCCGACGGCGGAGGAAATCGAGGCGCAGGCCGTCCGGGCCCTCGATGCCGCGGCCGACCGCATCGCGGCGCTCGCCGCGGAATTCGGCGGTTGATGACGCCCGTTTCCGGGGCCGCTTGAGGCCAATCAATTTCACTTCTCCGGGAAATGCACTAGTTTCGCCCGCAGGCGGAGCTGTCCGGTGCGCCAGGTCTTACATCCCTGGGGCCAATACCAGTCCTCCGGGAGCTGTCCCTGTCGGGGCCCTGGTCTCGGCACACGGTGCCCACCTGTCTTGTACAGGCCGCAGAGGATAACAACGACCAACGGCCGGTACGGCTTCGCCGCCCTTCATTGCCATGTCACCCGACCGACCCATCGAACGGACCCGCATGAGCGTCGACGACAGAAAGATCTCCCTCCGCAAGGAGGCCGCCGCGCGGCGTGCGGACATCCACGGGCGCAAGGGCGCGTCGGCCGGCAAGGCGCTGGCCGCCGGTTTCCTGGACGCTATGGGAGACCGGCTGGCGCCCGGCGTCGTCGTGTCGCTGTACCGGGCGATGCGGGACGAGATAGATGTCGGGCCGCTCGGCGCCGCGCTTGCCGGCCGCGGCGTCGTCACGGCGTTGCCGGCGATGCAGGGGGCGGAGAAGCCGCTCGCGTTCCGGACCTGGCGCGACGGCGAGGCGCTGACGGATGCGGCCATGGGCGTCCGCGAGCCTGCGGGTGGCGAGACGGTGACCCCGGATATCCTGGCGGTGCCGCTCCTCGCCTTCGACCGGAAGGGCAATCGGCTGGGCTACGGCGGCGGCTATTACGACCGGACGCTGAGCGCCCTGCGCGCCGCGGGAGATGTGCTCGCCGTCGGCGTCGCCTATGATGAGCAGGAAACGGACTCGGTGCCGGTCGACGACCGGGACGAGCCGCTCGACATGATCGTCACCGACCGGCGCACGATCGTGCCGGGCGCGGGACGCTAGATAGAAACAGGAACCGCATGCGAATACTGATATGCGGCGACGTCGTCGGCCGCGCCGGACGAACCGTCGTCACGAACAATCTCCCCAGGCTGCGCGAGCGCTATGCCGTCGACTTCGCGATCGTGAACGGCGAGAACGCGGCCGGCGGGTTCGGCATCACGCCGAAGATCTGCAACGAACTGTACGACGCCGGGGCCGACGTGATCACGACCGGCAACCACGTCTGGGACCAGCGCGACATCATTCCGCATTTCGACAGGGAGCGACGGCTGCTGCGGCCCGACAACTTTCCCGCCGGCACGCCCGGCAGCGGCGTCGGCGAATACAGGGACGGACGCGGCCGGCGCATCGTCGTCCTGCACCTGATGGCGCGGTTGTTCATGGATCCGCTCGACGATCCGTTCGCCGCGATCGAAAAGATGCTCGGCACATGGCGGCTCGGCGGCAATACGGACGCGATCCTGCTCGACTTCCATGGCGAGGCGACCAGCGAAAAGATGGCGATGGCCCATTTCGTCGACGGCCGCGTCTCGGCCGTGGTCGGCACCCACACGCACATCCCCACGGCCGATGCCCAGGTGCTGCCCGGCGGCACCGCCTATCAGTCCGATCTCGGGATGTGCGGCGACTACGATTCGGTGATCGGCATTCGCAAGGAGATCTCCATCGAGCGCTTCGTGCGCAAGATGCCCACCGCGCGGATGGAAGCCGCGCCCAACGAGGCAACGCTGTGCGCCGCGCTGATCGAGATAGACGACGCGACGGGCCTTGCAACGTCGATCCGCCCGGTTCGCACCGGCGGCCGGCTGCGCGAGGAACTGCCGGACTGAGCTCGTCCGGGCGGCGCTTTCGAAAATTTGTCGTCCGAGGGCGTTAATAAATGTCGATTGCGCGCGGCGTTGGCTGTAATGTCGCGCATCCCGTACCCTGAGAGATCGATACCGCCATGAGTAGCCGACTGGGCCATTCCCGCGACCGTGAGATTCCCGTCGGACAGCGTTTTCAGGCGGCCGGCGGGGCGACCTGGGAATATGCCGGCCCTGCGCCGACCCAGGGGCCCGAGCCGCATGCCCGCTTGATCAAGCCCGGCGATCCGCGGACGATCAAGATCATCTCGCTGAGCGCGCTGCTCGACCGGAGCCTGTTCGTCCGGGTCGACTGAACCCCGCCGCACGTACTTGGCACCGCGGCCGCGCCCCATTCCTGCCATATTGTCCCGTTAACCTTCCAAAATCGTCGCAAACTGGCGGAAATGTGGGGGTTCGGGCTCGCATTACTACCAGATATGGTATAAATTGCGGCGGTTTACGGGGTTACTTCGGAGCGTGCGCCGACAATGGCTGGCCATTCCAAATTCAAGAACATCATGTACCGCAAGAGCGCGCAGGACCAGAAGCGCGCCAAGGTCTTCACGAAACTCATCCGCGAACTGACCGTCGCCGCCAAACAGGGCGGCGATCCCGACGCCAATCCCCGGCTTCGCGCCGCCGTCGCGGCCGCCAAGAACGCCAACATGGCGAAGGACACGCTGGAGCGCGCGATCGCGCGCGGCACCGGCGACGGCGAGGCGGACAACTACGAGGAAATCCGCTACGAGGGATACGGTCCCAACGGCGTCGCGATCATCGTCGAGGCGTTGACGGACAACCGCAACCGGACCGCAAGCGAAGTGCGCGCCGCCTTCTCGAAGTTCGGCGGCAATCTCGGCGAGACCGGCAGCGTCAATTTCATGTTCGACCGCGTCGGCCAGATCGTGTACCCGGCGGATGTCGCGTCCGGCGACGACATGTTCGAGGCGGCGCTGGAAGCGGGCGCGCAGGACGTCCAGTCGTCCGACGACGGCCATGAGGTCACATGCGATCCGACCGACTTCAACGATGTCCGCGAGGGGCTCGAAGAGCGGTTCGGCTCGGCCGAATCCGCCGGCCTGACGTGGCGGCCGCAGAATACCGTCGCCCTCGACGAAGACGGCGCGTCGACGATGCTCAAGCTGATCGACGCCCTCGAGGACAGCGACGACGTGCAGTCGGTATCGTCCAATTTCGAGATCGACGACGACGTTCTCGAACGTCTCGCCGGCTGAGGGGCGGGCGGCGATGCGGCTCATCGGTCTCGATCCCGGATTGCGGCGCACCGGCTGGGGCGTCATCGAGGTTTCGGGCAACCGGCTGACCCACATCGCCAACGGCACGGTCGGCTCCGACGCGGCGCTGACGCTTGCGGAACGGCTGTCGCAACTGTTCGACGCGCTTACCGCGGTGATCGCCGAACACCGCCCCGACGAGGCCGCGGTCGAGGAGACCTTCGTCAACCGCAACCCGTCCTCCACGCTGAAGCTCGGCCAGGCGCGCGGCGCCGTGCTGCTGGCCCCGGCGCAGAGCGGAATACAGGTCGCCGAATATCCCGCGAACCTCATCAAGAAGGCGCTGGTCGGCAACGGCCACGCCGACAAGAACCAGATACAGGCGATGATCTCGATCCTGTTGCCGGGCGCGAAGACCGCCGGCGCGGATGCGGCCGACGCGCTTGCCGTCGCCATCTGCCACGCGCATCACCGCACGTCGTCCGCCGCTGCGGCGGCGGCGCTTGAGGCGCGCGCATGATCGCCAAGCTCACCGGCATACTCGATTCCATCGGCGACGACTGGGCCGTCATCGACGTCGGCGGCGTCGGCTATCTCGTCTTCTGCTCGACGCGCACCCTGTCGCAGCTGCCCGGCCGGGGCGAGGCGGTTTCGTTCGCGGTCGAGACGCATGTCCGCGAGGATCACATCCATCTCTACGGCTTTTTCGATGTCGCCGAGCGCGAATGGTTCCGTCTGCTGACCACCGTTCAGGGCGTCGGCGCGCGGGTCGCGCTCGCGATCCTGTCGGTGCTCGGACCGAAGGAACTGTCGGACGCGATTCTCGCGCAGGACAAGGGCATGATCGCCCGCGCGCAGGGCGTCGGCCCGAAGCTCGCGGCACGTATCGCCACCGAACTGCGCGACAAGGTCTCGGGCCTCGCCGAGTTCGCGCCGCAGGCGGCGGCAGCCGCGGCGGCCAGCGGGCCCGAGCGCGCGGCGCTCGACGACGCGGTCTCGGCGCTGGTCAATCTCGGCTACCGGCGGGGCGATGCGTTCGGTGCGGTCGCGGGCGCGATGCGCACCCTCGGCGAGAATGCCGCGGTCGAAGATCTGATCCGCGCCGGCCTGAAGGAACTGACGGCATGAGAGGGCGTCCATGAACGAGCCGCGCCCGGTCGCTGCCGACCGGATCGAGGACGACGCCGGAGAGGCGACCGTCCGCCCGCAGACGCTCGACGATTTCGTCGGCCAGCCGTCGCTGCGCGCCAATCTCCGCGTGTTCGTCGAGGCGGCGCGGGCGCGGCGCGAGGCGATGGACCATGTCCTGTTCCACGGCCCGCCCGGGCTCGGCAAGACGACCCTCGCCCAGATCGTCGCGCGCGAGCTCGGCGTCGGGTTTCGGGCGACCTCGGGGCCGGTGATCGCCAAGGCCGGCGATCTCGCCGCGATCCTGACCAATCTCGAGCCGCTCGACGTGCTGTTCATCGACGAGATCCATCGCCTGAACCCGGCGGTCGAGGAAATCCTCTATCCCGCCATGGAGGACGGCAAGCTCGACCTCATCATCGGCGAGGGACCGTCCGCGCGTTCCGTCCAGATCGAACTGCCGCCGTTCACGCTTGTGGGCGCGACCACGCGGTCGGGTCTGCTGACGACGCCCTTGCGGGAGCGTTTCGGCATTCCGCTCAGGCTCGAATTCTACGGGCTCGACGATCTCGTCCACATCGTCCGGCGCTGCGCCGGCGCGCTCGGCACGGCGGTGACCGACGACGGTGCGGCGGAGATCGCGGCGCGTTCGCGCGGAACGCCGCGGGTCGCCGTCCGGCTGTTGCGCCGCGTGCGCGACTTCGCGGGCGTCGCCGGCGCCGCCGCGATCGACCGCAAGCTTGCCGACGAGGCCCTGGGCCGGCTCGAGGTCGACCAGGCGGGCCTCGATGCGATGGATCGACGGTATCTCGGCTGCATCGCAGAGAATTACGGCGGCGGGCCGGTCGGCGTCGACACGCTGGCCGCGGCGCTGTCCGAACAGCGCGACGCGATCGAAGAGGTGATCGAGCCGTTCCTGCTCCAGTCGGGGCTCCTGCAGCGGACGCCGCGCGGCCGCATGCTTACCCTCAACGCCTACCGCCATCTGGGCGTGCCCGCACCAAAGGGCTACGACGCCCAGCTCGACCTTCTCGCCCGGGAGGCGGAGTCGGATGAGTGAGGCGCGGGAGTACGTTTTTCCGGTCCGCGTCTACTACGAGGACACGGATGCCGCGGGCGTGGTCTATTACGCGAACTATCTCCGCTTCGCCGAGCGCGCGCGCACCGAGTTGCTGCGCGACATGGGCGTCGACCACCGGACGCTGCTCGCCGACGACGGGATCATGTTCGCCGTGCGTCGCTGCGAAGCCGAATACGTGAAGCCGGCGCGGCTCGACGACCTGCTCGAGGTGCGTACGCGTTTCGGCGGCGCCACCGGCGCGAGCTTCTGGATGGAACAGGAGATCCGCCGCGACGACGAGATGCTCGCCGATCTCAAGCTCAGGCTCGTTTGCCTTCGGCCCGACGGCCGGCCGGCGCGCCTGCCCGACGCCGTCCGCGAAATGGCCGCGGCGGCCGTCTCCGAAACAACCCACTGACCGGGAAATCGAACCCAAGATGGAATCCACCGCCGTACAGTCCACCGCCCTTGCAGGGTCCGTCGCCCACGACCTGTCGATCTGGAGCCTGTTCCTGCAGGCAGACTTCATCGTCAAGGCCGTGATGATCGCGCTGATACTGGCCTCGTTCTGGTGCTGGGCGATCATCTTCGAAAAGATCATGCGGATGCGGCGGTTGCGGCGGCAGGCAAGCCAGTTCGAGGAGAGCTTCTGGTCGGGCGGCTCGCTCGACGACCTGTTCGACCGCATCGGCGGCCGCCCGGCCGATCCCATGTCGGCGATCTTCTCGTCGGCGATGCGCGAATGGCGGCGCTCCCAGGCCAAGGGAGGCGGCCGCGACCAGGAATCGCACCAGAGCCTGTCCGAGCGCATCGACCGGGTGATGCAGATCACGCTCAACCGCGAGCTGGAACAGATAGAGCGCTATATGACCTTCCTTGCGTCGGTCGGCTCCACCGCGCCGTTCGTCGGCCTTTTCGGAACGGTCTGGGGCATCATGAACAGCTTCACTGCCATCGCCGTGACCAAGAACACGTCGCTCGCCGTCGTCGCGCCGGGTATCGCCGAGGCGCTGTTCGCGACCGCGCTCGGCCTCGTCGCGGCGATCCCCGCGGTCATCGCGTACAACAAGCTGTCGACGGATATCAATCGGTATGCCGGCAGGCTGGAAGCTTTCGCCGGCGAGTTCGGAGCGATCCTGTCGCGCCAGAGCGAAGAGGACGATTGAGCCATGGCGATGATGACGGGCGGTGGAGGCGGACGGGGGCGCGGGCGGCGCGGTCACGTACCGATGAGCGACATCAACGTCACGCCGCTGGTCGACGTGATGCTGGTGCTGCTGGTCGTCTTCATGATCACGGCGCCGCTGTTGACGGTCGGCGTGCCGATCGACCTTCCGCGCACCGAGGCGTCGCAGATGGTCGGCCAGGACGAGCCGCTGGTGATTTCGGTGAACGCGAACGGCGAGGTGTTCCTGCAGGAAACGCCGATAACGCTCGAACAGCTCGTGCCGAGGCTCGAAGCCATAACGCAGAACAAGCGCGACACGCGGATCTTCGTCCGCGGCGATCGCGCGATCGCCTACGGCAAGGTGATGGAGGTGATGGGGACGGTCAATCTTGCGGGGTTTACCCGCGTGGCGCTCGTCACCCAGCTACCGCGGCAGGATGGCAGCGCCGGAGAGGGAAGGGGCCGGTGAGCCATGCGCTACGGCGTCGCCATTTCGGCCGCACTGCATATCGGCCTGCTGATCATCGCCGTCGTCGGGCTTCCGAGCCTGTTCGACTCCGAGAAGCAGGAGTTTCTGCCGGTTACCGTCGAGGTGGTGAGCGAGGAAGACCTCGCGAAGACGCCCGAGCAGGAAAGGAAGCCCGACCCGCCCAAGCCGGAACCGCCGAAGGCGGCCCCGCCCAAGGCCGCGAAGGCCGCACCGCCGCCGACGCCCGCGCCGCCGCCGCCCGCGCCGGAGACGGCGCCCCAGGTCGCGAAACTGCCGCCGCCGGAGCCGATCCCCGAGAAGAAGCCGCCGCCCAAGCCCGAGGCCAAGCCCGAGCCGCCGCCCGAGCCGGAGCCGGCGCCCGAACCCAAGGCGAAGCCCAAGCCGCCGCCCGAACCGGAAAAGAAGCCGGTCGAAACGGCGAAGAAGGCGCCCCCCGCGGCGCCCGCGCCCAAGCCGAAGCGCAAGCCCGAGCCGCCGCCCGACGCGTTCGACTCGCTTCTGAAGAACCTCGCCAAGGACAAGCGCCGGATCGAGAAGACGCGCAAGACCGAGACGCCGACCGAAACCGCGGCGCGCGCGCCGCAGGCGCCCAAGCGGTCCGCCTTGCAGGAACGGCTCGCGGCGCAGAAGCTCGCGGCCTTGATCACGTCGCAGATTTCGCCGTGCTGGAGCATCCCCATCGGCGCGAAGGATGTACAGGGTATGACGGTCGATATCCGCATCCGGATGAATCCCGACGGCACCTATGCGACACTGCCGCAGATTCGCAATACCGCCCGCATGACGACGGATCCCGCCTTCCGGGCGCTGGCGGAGAGCGCGGTGCGTGCGTTGCGGGATCCGGCCTGCACGCCGCTCAAGCTACCCTATGAAGACTACGACGACTGGAAAGACATTATTTTTGCGTTCACGCCTCCAAACTAGCGGAAGTCCCATGACGAACAGACGTTCCCATTTCGGAATCGCGCTCGCCATCTTCGCCCTTGCAGTGGCGTTGGTTTCAAGAACGCCCGGCGCGGAGGCGCAGCTTCGTGTCGACGTCACGCGCGGCAACGTCCAGCCGATGCCGATCGCCGTGCCGGAGTTCTACGGCGACGCGACGAACGAGCGCGACCTCGGGCGCCAGATCGCCGACGTCATTTCGACGGACCTGGAACGGTCGGGCCTGTTCAAGCCCATCGACCGCCGCGCCTTCATCCAGCAGGTCGCGGCGCTAAAGGTGCGGCCGCGCTTCGGCGACTGGCGGCAGATCAACGCACAGGCTCTCGTCGCCGGCAGCGCGGAGGCGCAGCCCGACGGCCGGCTCCGCGTCGAGTTCCGCCTGTGGGACGTGTTCGGCGAGGCGCAGCTCACCGGCCTCCAGTATTTCACGGCTCCCGACAACTGGCGTCGCGTCGCGCACATCATCGCCGACGAGATCTACAAGCGGATTACCGGCGAAAGCGGCTATTTCGACACGCGGATCGTCTATATTTCGGAGAGCGGCCCCGCAAACCGGCGCATCAAGCGGCTCGCGATCATGGACCAGGACGGCGCGAACCACCGTTTCCTGACCGACGGGCGTGCGCTGGTGCTGACGCCGCGCTTCTCGCCGACGGCGCAGGAAATCACCTATCTCTCCTACACCAACAACCGGCCGCGCGTGTATCTCTACAATATCGACACAGGCCAGCAGGAAATCCTCGGCGATTTCCCCGGCATGACGTTCTCGCCGCGGTTCTCGCCCGACGGCAACCGCGTCATCATGAGCATGGCGAAGGACGGGAATTCCGAGATTTATTCCATGGACCTCCGTACCCGGCGGGTGCGGCGGATGACCAACCATCCGTCGATCGACACGTCGCCGTCCTATGCGCCGGACGGCAGGCGGGTCGTGTTCAATTCCGACCGCGGCGGCTCGCAACAGCTCTACGTCATGGAGGGCGACGGCTCGTCGGTGCGGCGCATCAGCTTCGGGCGCGGCCGCTACGCGACCCCGGTCTGGTCGCCGCGCGGCGACCTGATCGCGTTCACGCGCATCGACGGCGGCACGTTCTCGATCGGCGTCATGCGCCCCGACGGTTCGGGCGAACGCATCCTGACCGACGGCTTTCTCGTCGAGGGCCCGACCTGGGCGCCCAACGGCCGCGTCATGATGTTCTTCCGGGAGGAACCGCGGCGCGGCAACAGCGATCCCCGAGCCCGGCTATATTCGATCGATCTGACCGGCCACAACGAGCGGCTGATCGAGACGCCGGTCGGGGCGTCCGATCCGGCGTGGTCGCCGCTGGTAAAGTGATCCGGTCAAGCGAAATTGACCAGCCCGCGAATCGGCGTCACTTGGAAAAACGCCGTAAAATCGCCATATTTCCGCATTAACTATGGCTATAATCAACGGGCCACCCTACATGGTCCGCAAACGGGTCCTGTCAACGCAACCGCGTCGTTCCAAACGGGGGAAAATCTGATGCGCCTCACCTATGTCGTCTGTGTCCTGGCCGCCTTTTCCCTGGCTGCCTGCGAATCGTCGCCGGAAGTCAATTCGAACGCGAGCGGGAGCGGCTCGTCCGGCGCGCCTGTAACGAGCGGCCAGCAGGCGGGCGCGCCGAGTTCGTCCGTCGAATCGCAGCGCGTGGCCGGACCCGCCGCCGGCAGCGTCGAGGATTTCGTCGTCAATGTCGGCGACCGCGTGCTTTTCGGCTTCGACCGCTTCGATCTGTCGGCCGACGCCCGTACGGTGATCGAAAATCAGGTGATCTGGCTCAAGCGCTTTCCCGGCATCAGCGTGACGGTCGAGGGTCATGCGGACGAGCGCGGGACCCGGGAATACAACCTTGCGCTCGGTGAGCGCCGCGCGAATTCCGTACGCGACTACATGCTCGCGCTGGGCATCGAGCCGGCGCGGGTGAAGACGATCTCCTACGGCAAGGAGCGGCCCGTCGATCCGGCGTCGAATGATGACGCGTGGTCCCGCAATCGCCGAGCGGTGACCGTTGTCGACGGCGCGACCGGCTGAGTCGCCGTGGCGCGGATGCGCCACAATCTTGCCATCATCGCAGGCAATCGTATGATCTGCGCGTTGCGGCATCGCCCCGTCACAGTGCGGTGCTGCAGGAGAGAACCCGAGCTTTGCGTGAGATGCCGGCAATGACGTTCCGCTTGCCCCTTCTTCGGACGATCGCGATTGCGACCGCCCTGATCTGCGCCGCGCCATCCGCGATGGCGCAGAACGCGGGAATGCAGGAGCTGCTCAACCGGATCGACCGGCTGCAGCGGGAATTGTCGACGCTTCAGGGGCACGTCTACCG